>JABMPG010000473.1 GCA_013203855.1 bacterium | reverse complement strand
GTCTTCGGCCTAGACTACAAGAACCCGCTTCTGAATTCCCACGACATGTTCCTCAAACTGAAAAAGCACCCCCACATCGCCTCGATCATCGAAGGCGGCAAGGTGGTCGAGTATGGCGCGAAGACCCTGCCCGAGGGCGGCTGGTACTCGATCCCGAAACTGGCCGTGGACGGCGCGGTGATCGTGGGCGACAGCGCGGGACTTCTCAACTGCATGCGCCTCAAGGGCATCCATCTCGCCATGAAGTCGGGCGCTCTCGCCGCCGGCCGCATCTGCAAAGCCCTCGAAAGCGATGACTTCTCCGCGGCGGCTCTCGACTACCGTCCCGAGTTTGACGCCTCCTGGGCCGGCGCGGAGCTTAGACGTGCGCGCAACTTCCGCCAAGGCTTCCACGGCGGCATGATCTTCGGCATGATCAACACCGGCTTCATCATGTTCACCGGCGGCAAGATCCCCTCGGGCCGCAAGACCATGCCCAAGGACCACGAAGGCCTCAAGCCCGCCAGTCAGGGGAAGGAAATCTCCAAAACCCCGACCGACGACACGCTCTATCTCGACATCCTCACCGACATCTACAAGAGCGGCGCCATCCACAACGAACACCAGCCCTCGCACTGCAAGATCCTGCGCGAGGAGGACTGCGTGAAATGTTACGAGAAGTACGCCGCGCCCTGCACCCGGTTCTGCCCGGCCAAGGTCTACGAGGCCGAGCTCGACGCCGATGGCAAGTTCGACCACATCCAGGTCAACTTCTCCAACTGCGTCCACTGCAAAACCTGCGAGATCAAAGACCCCTTCGAAAACATCAAATGGACCCCGCCCGAAGGCGGCGACGGCCCGAAGTATCAGAGGATGTAAGGGAGAAGTGGGGAAGGGAAGAATTGAAGAAGGGAAAAGGCCGGGACTTGGGAACGGATAGCCGGACCGGGCAGGATTCTCGTCGACCGGATGGCGAACTCTGAAATGTGGGACCATCGCCCTCGCCGGTCATTCTGATACCGTTTTCTGACACCGGATCTGGAAGTTTTCAGAACATGATGGATCGAAAGGTCCTGTCTTGAACGAAAAACGCTCCGTTCTTTATTGGGTACGATTGGTGGAGCTCGGACTGGCGCTGATGGTCCTGCTGCTGGTCGTATGGGGCGGCACGCGGTCAAGGACCTGCTTTGCTTCCGGAAGGAAATCTGGGATGGATTCCTCCTCAGCAGAGGGATGCGGTGGAGCGCTTTGCGCGGGTTGGACGGAGCCCCGACGGACCTCGATGATATCGAGCATTTCATTCTGGAAGAGACAGACAATCTCTGGTGTCAGGTTGACATGGACACATTTATTCGCGAGATCGATCGGCGACTGAAGGGAAGACAGTTTCTGGTCCGGAGACATTTTGACTACATGGGCACCGCGCTGATTCGAACCATAATCTGTCCCGAGGAACGTCTCCGCAAGGCCCGACTGGCCATCGGTCTCGAACTCTATCGCCTATGGGGCGTCGGGCCGGACAGAACGAATGAGAACGGCGATGTGAAGTATGACCCGACGAACGGGACCCTGAGCGCAGGCGACCTTTTCTGAGGCCAATCGAACTTTTTTTCCGAACTTCGGTATAGAAAAAACCGCCGAGGGCGCGATTGCCCCCGGCGGTTCCGATTTCCGGATCTATCGTCGGCCAGCCGTTAGGTCGTCTTCCGCAGCAGGGCCTCTTTCCCGAGCGCTTTGGGTATCGTGTGGGCTGGCAAGTCGAGTGTTTGTAGCGCAGACGTTTGGGGAAAGCCGTGTAGTAGCGACTTCCGCTTCACAAATCGAAAAACCCGAGGAATTGGAGAAACATCGCCTCTGAATTGCCGAAGATTGGCTAGAACGGCTCGGTTTTGGCATTGGCCTGGGCGCGGATTTCAGCGTAGGCCTGGTCTACCCATTTCCGCGCGAAGTGGGCCGCTTCTTCGACCGGCACCTCGCCTTTTTCGTCCGTGCCGCGAATCTTCCACTCGACGTTGCCATTGGCCAGCGACTTAGCCCCGACGATGAACCGCAACGGCACACCGAGGAGATCGGCGTCGGCGAACTGAACGCCGGGGCGCTCGTCGCGGTCGTCGAAGATGACCTCCAGGCCGGCCTCGCGCAGGTCGTCGTAGAGTTTGCCGGCCACTTCGCCCACGCCGCCTTCGCCGGGCTTGATGGCGTTAATGTGGACTTCCCACGGCGCGATCGAGATGGGCCAGATCGGGCCGAACTTGTCGTGGCGGGCTTCCATGACGGAACTCATCATGCGGCCGACGCCGATGCCGTAGCACCCCATGATGGGGGTATGGGCCTGGCCGTTTTCGTCGAGGTAACTCATCCCCATCGACTCGGTGTACCTCGTGCCGAGCTGAAAGATGTTGCCGACCTCGATGCCGCGCCGCATCTGCAGGGCGCCCTTGCAGCGGGGGCAGCCGTCGCCCTCGCGCAAGGTTGCGATGTCGGCGATTTCAACATCCGGGCAGTCGCGGTCGAGATTGAAATTGCGGTAGTGATAGTCGTCCTCGTTCGCGCCGGTGACGAGGTTGTTCGACTCGCCGACGGTCGGATCGGCGATCACGCGCAGGTCGCGGGCGCCCATGGGCGAGGCATAGCCTGGGACGGCGCCGGTCTTGCGGATGGTGGCTTCCTCAGCGGGAACGGGCTGGCGCTGGACGAGGCGGGCGAGTTTGGATTCGTTGACCTCGAGGTCGCCACGGATCAGGGCCATCACGGGGCGGCCCTCGCTGTCCGACTCGTAGAAGACGACCTTGGCCGCCTGGTGCAGGGGAACGCTCAGGAAGGCTGTCACGTCCTCGATGGTCTTCTTGCCGGGCGTGTGAATCTTCTCAAGTTCCTTCGGATCTTCCGGGAAAGCCGGAATGCGGCCCTCGGCTACTTCGGCGTTGGCGATGTATCGACAGGTGTCGCACTTGAGGATGCTGTCCTCGCCGCAGTCGGTCAGGAGCATGAACTCGTGGGCGATCTTGCCGCCCATCATGCCCGAGTCGGAGCGCACCACGGCCGTCTCCGGAATGCCGGCCCGGGCGAAAATGCGGTGATAGGCGATGGCGCATTCGCGGTAGTAATCGTCCAAGTCCTCGGCGGTGCGGTGGAAAGAGTAGGCGTCTTTCATAGTGAACTCGCGTACCCGGATCAGACCACCCCGCGAGCGCGGTTCGTCGCGAAACTTGGTTTGGATCTGGTAGATCATGAAGGGGTACTGCTTATAGCTGCCAGCCTCGTGACGAGCGAGGTGGACGACGCCCTCCTCGTGGGTCATGGCCAGAACCATGTCGTGATCGGTGCGGTCCTTGAAACGCAGGAGTTCGGAGCCGACGGCCTGATAGCGGCCCGTTTCCTCCCAGAGTTCGCGGGGCAACACGACCGGCATGAGGACTTCCTGTCCGCCCACGCGGTCCATCTCATCGCGGATGATAGCCTCTATCTTCCGCACGACCCGATATCCCGGGTGCAGTAGCGAGTAAATCCCATTGGCCACTTGCCGGGCATAGGCCCCGCGCAAGAGCAGAGAATGGCTGTCCAGCGTCGCCTCCGCCGGTCGCTCTTTGTACCGCCTGCCCACCAAAGTCCGCATCCGCATCGTTCCATCTCCTTTAGTCCGCCCGGGTGTGAAGTGTCCGCTCCGGCAGATGAAAAATCGGGTCAGTGTAACGGAAAGGGAGGGGAAGGACAAGGAAGAGTCGCGAAAAACCAATTGACAGTAATTTGTTGGATGGTATATTTATGGATCTGAGGAAGAGAGGAACTGCTATGAATCTGAATACTCTCGCGCAGAATGTGCGCCGGGCGAGGACCTCGAAGAAACTGAGCCAGAAGGCGCTCGCAGAGGCCGCTGGGATTTCCCTGCCCTCAGTCAAGAACCTGGAGAATCAGAAGTGCGAGCCCCGCATGGCCACCG
Organism: bacterium; assembly: GCA_013203855.1. GTDB lineage: Bacteria > Sumerlaeota > Sumerlaeia > UBA8349 > UBA8349 > JABMPG01. The sequence continues at coordinate 21,279 of JABMPG010000473.1, read as the reverse complement.
TTCAATCCATAGCGGGCGCGCTTGAAGTCCCCCTGAAGGACCTGTTCGCGCCCGTGCGGGAACTCAAGACTGTCCGTTTCCGTTCCAGCCGGCGTATGCAGACTCGCGAAAACATTCTGGCGGACGTTTCCAGGTGGCTCGAGGATTTCAATGCTCTTGAGGGTCTCCTGGAAGCACGGATTTCATTCAAGTTGAAGGGAGTGCGTAGCCGTTGCTCGCGTGTGAATCTAGCGGAGTCCGCTCACTTTTGCCGCAAATCTCTCGGCCGGAGCGAGACCGAGCCGATTCACGATGCCTGCGGCTTGCTTGAGCACGCCGGGATCAAGGTTCTTCCCCTTTCGACTGCCTCGGACGGGTTTTTCGGCTTGTCTCTGGGGGAGGAAGATGGGGGGCCCGCTGTCGTCGTAAATGTGTATGAACGAATCTCAGTGGAGAGACAGATCTTCAGCGCCGCCCACGAACTCGGCCATCTTGTGCTCCATCCCAACGCCTACGACGTTCGCCAGTCCGAGGAAAACGAGCAGGAGGAAGCGGAGGCCAACTTTTTCGCCGGTCATTTTCTAATGCCCGAATCCGGGTTCTGGAAGGAATGGAATGAGGCGGCCGGGCTGCATGGGGTGGATCGGGTGTTCAAAGTGAAGCGCATCTTTCGAGTCAGCTATAAGACTGTCCTGGCGCGTCTTCTGGAACACGAGATTGTGGACAAGTCCATCTGGGCGAAGTTCAACACTGCGTACCAGAAACGCTTCAGGCGGAAACTTCCTTTCAAGGAAGAGCCGATGGGCTTGGAGCCCGCCGAACCATTCGGAATTCATCGCTTCGATTTCTACGAGGACCGGTTCAGTCGTCTGACCCGCAGGGCGGTCGAGGAGGGAAAGATCTCTTTAGGGCGAGGGGCCGAAATCCTCCGTATCGGTGTCGGAGAGATGCGGGAACTCCTATCCAGTTGGGAGGCGATTCTGTGAAGGGGCGCGGTCCGACGCCTGCATCGATGCTTGTCGATGCTTGTGTTCTGATTGACTTTCTGGAGGCGGACCCTTGCAGGAGGAATTTCCGGTCAGGTCGCGGTGTGTCATCATATCCATGAACAGGAAGCACGGCTGAGGGTTTCAGGCCTGTGTTTCGACCCGTTCCCAGTACGTCCTCAGGATGTCCCGCGTGAAATATTCCGTGTCGGGTGTCGAGGCGGCGGCGCTGCCACAGGCGATGGCGAGACGGAAGGCAGCGGCGAGACGTTTCGGGTCGCGGGCGGATTCTTGGAGATCGCGGGATTGCAGATTGCGATCGATCCCTTTCTCATCCGGCCAATCCCAGCCCATCAGACCCGCGAGCAGGCCGGCCAAGGCTGCGTCTCCCGCCCCGGTGGGCGATCCATCGGCCCGCGGGGGTTGGCAATACAGGGCATTGTTTGGCGAAACTAGCTGGGCCACCCCGGCCCCATCGCTGACCATGCAGAGGGACCTGTCCTCTTTCAGGGATTCCCGTGCCGTCCGCACGACTTCATCCGGCGAAATCGGCCGGCCCGCCAGCCGCCCCAGTTCCTGCCGGTTCGGCTTTAGAAGGTCCGGGCCTGCCAGGGCGGCTTCCCGTAGGGGTTCGCGGTCCGCGTCGAGCGCCACATAGCAGTCCCTTTCGCGGAACTCCTGAACGAGCTCGGCATAGAAGGAAGGCGGGATGCCTGGGGGGAGGCTTCCCGCGAGGATCAGCGCGTCTTCGGGTTTCAGAAGATCTCTCAGTTTTTCCCGGACCCGATCCAGTTCCGTTCCGGAGATCGCGCCGCCCTTCTGATTCACCTTCAGGTGCCGGCCATCCTCGCGAGCGGAGATTACCGTGTTGGTACGGGTAGGGGCCTCGGTCGGGATGGGTTCGAGCCGGACCCGGCCCTCGTCGGGCCAGAGTCGGGACAGTTCCCGGAATTCCTCTCCCGCCGGGCCGCCCAGCGGCGCCACCGCAGTGGATTCGATTCCGAGGAGGGCCAGGACGACGGAGACGTTGATGCCCTTCCCGCCGGCTCGTTTTCGTTCTTCGAGTGCGAGCAGCGGCTCGGAGAAGGAAAAACCTTCCACCAGGAGGTTCAGGTCGATGCAGGGATTGAGTGTGACAGTGACGATCATCACCAGCCCAGGGTGAGGCGCTCGGCCAGCTGGGGCGGCAGACCGGCCTCCAGGATAGCCTGCTGCGCTTCTTCGACGGGATAGGAGAGACGGTGAAAACGGAGGACGTTCTGGCCGGGGTCGATGGTTGCATAGCAGAGTTGGGCGTTGCGGTCGCGGGGCTGCCCCACGCTTCCCACGTTGATCAGGTAGCGCCGGTCCCGGCTCAGCTCGATCTCTTCCAGATCCGGCGAGGCGACATCCCGCCCGGTTTCATCGACTGCGAAAGGCTGATGGGAATGGCCGATAAAGCAGAGCCACGTATCGAAGGCGTCGAAGCTCTTCATCGCCTCCGTGCGGGTCAGGACATAGTCCCACTTCCGCGGGTCGCGCGGGGAGCTGTGGACAAAGGTGAAATCCCCTTCCTTCATCAGGTAGGGAAGGCCCTCGAGAAACTCGCGATTCTCGGGCGTAAGCCGATCATGGGTCCAGGAGATGGCGCGAGCGGCGATGTCATTGAAGGCATTCAGGTTTTCGAGCGTGACAGCCACCTGGTCGTGATTTCCCCGGACCACCGGGATGCCGGCTTTCCGGATCAAATCGCAACACTGGTTGGGGTGAGCGCCGTAACCCACGATATCGCCACAGCAGAAGATCCGGACGATCTGCTCGGACGCCACATCCTCAAGGAAGGCCTGCAGCGCGGGACGATTTCCGTGTATATCGGAAAAGACCGCGAACCTTCCGGGAGAATCAATACTCATAGTCTATTCCTGTGAGACTCTTCAAGCGGAGCGCCGCCTGCTTGCGCACGGCCTCGCTCGGATTCCCCAGCGCCTTCCGCCAGAAGGCCAACTGGCCGTCCGATGCCGGCTCGGGCCCGGCTCCCACCAGAACCGTCTCTCTCTCGTCGTCTTCATCGTGCTATTGGGAGGATTCCTGTTCCCGGGACTCGTCCGAAGCGGGCTCCCGCTGCTCTCCTTCTAACTCATGCCATTCCCCGGACGCAACCACTTCTTCCGGTGAGGCGGACGAGTCTAGCGACTCACCCAGATCCGGTTCCTCATCTGGAAGCGCCTTGGCCGCCCCTTCCAGAGCCAGAACCTCGGCCAGTTCGTCTGTCATCCCGATTCTCTCGGATTCCTGTTCGGCCTCCGGGTCTGTCTTCTCTTTCGCGGCGGACGGTTTGAAAAGGAGATCGTCATCGGCCGTCTCCCCGGCCTCGGCCAGAAAGACCAGCCGGCTCACTCCCATGTCGATCACGTCCCCGTCCCACAGAACGTGCTCCACCACGGGCTCGCCATTCACATAGGTGGTGCTCCGAGGCGAGATATCCCTCAGGATAAATGTGTCTCCGGAGCGCTCGATCTCGGCCTGATGCATCTCCACGAACCAGTCGGACAGGCGGATATGGCAGTCCTCGCCCCGTCCGATCAGCGTAACTCCTGGCCGCAGGGGCGCTGGCTCCTTGCTGAAACCCGTGGATTCGACGCCCAGGCAGGGGCCCGAGGAGGGCGGCATCACGAGGATCGTCCGGGCGCCTTCGGGATCGAAGTCGGCGGGTTGGGCCTGGGGCTCTTGAAAAACGAGAACATGCTTTCCGACGATAATTCGGTCATCGTGGAAGATCTGAGCACGGGTGACGCGCGTGGCGTTAACGTAAGTGCCGTTGGCGCTTTCCAGGTCGGTGAGGAAATAGCGGCCGTCTTCGATCGAAATCCGGGCGTGACGGCGGGACACGCTGAGGTTTTCCAGAAGGATGTCGCTGCCATCGCCCCGGCCGATGCTGACCTCTCCGCCGCTGAAGCTGTGATGGCCGATTTCTTCCCCGTTGAGCGTGATGATGAGTTCCGGCATCTCCGTCTCCTCTTGGGGACCTTGCGGGCATTTCCCGGTCCTGCTATGCTGCCCCTCAATGGGATATGACGATTCCAGACGCTTCCTGCCAAATGCCCGAAGCGCCTTGAAGGAAGTATCGGCAGAGAACAGCGGGGGGATAAACGAAAGGAGACAGTTCGTGCGCGTTCTCATCCAGCGAGTCTCCCGAGCCAGCGTCCGGGTCGAAGGGTGCGAGGTGGGCGCCATCGGCCGGGGCCTGCTCCTCCTTACCGGCATCGGCCGCGACGACACGCCCGAAATTCTCGCCCCCATGGCGAAAAAAATCGTTAATCTCCGAATTTTCCCCGGCCCTGGAGGCGACAGTCATTTCGACCGGTCGGCCCTCGACGAAGGGGTCGGGCTTCTCGCCGTCTCCCAGTTCACCCTCTACGCCGACTGCCGCAAGGGTCGCCGTCCCAGTTTTTCCCACGCCGATGAGCCCGACCGGGCGGGTAAAATGTTCGACGCTTTCATCCAGGCCCTTGCCCGATACGGCCTCGCGGTTCAGACGGGTGAGTTCGGCGCCCTTATGAATGTCGAACTGGTCAACGACGGTCCGGTGACGATCTGGCTCGACAGTGAGGAAGCCCTGTCAAGGCGATAGGGATGCACGGCCGAGAGAAACTGTGCCACAATGGCGTCCAAGACCGTTGCGAGCCCGGTTGCGTTGAGTTAGATTGGGGTGCTTTTTCGCAGCCGGACGACCCCATTCCTCTTGAGGAGAGCCTCATGTCTCTCACCACGGCCCTTTATCCGGGCACCTTTGACTGTCTCACCTACGGACACCTGAATCTTATCGAACGTTGCGCCCGGCTTTTTGACCAGATGGTCGTCGCCGTCGCCGCCAATCCTCAGAAGGTGCCCATCTTTTCGGTGGACGAACGCCTGGAGATGCTCCGGGATGCCGTCCAGCATCTTGAGAACGTCGAGATCGTCCATCTCGAAGGCCTTACCGTGCAATATGCCCGCACGCGGAAGATCCAGTTCATCATCCGCGGCCTGCGCGCCGTGAGTGATTTCGAGTCCGAGCTTCAGCTCGCTCTCATGAACCAGCGCATCGCGCCCGATGTCGAAACCATCTTCATGGCCCCCACCATCGGCTACGTCTTCGTCAGCTCCTCCCTCACCAAAGATATCGTCGCTCACGGCGGCGATGTCTCCAGCGTGGTCCCTCCCCAGGTGGAAAAACGCCTTCGGGAAAAACTCGGGAGATCGGCGCCCTCTGTTAGAGAGATTTGATCCGTGTTTTTCGGCATGTGAAGACAGTGCGGACGCGTCAGGACGGCTCTCTGGCGTGTCCAGCCTAATGTGATCCACATGTGATTACATCCGACGTTGGATTCTCTTGACTGTGTGAACACCGCAGTTCCTGATTTCCTTATTCAAGTGTATCCCTCGCCAGGCCGATAGGTCAAAAGTTGTGCAGTGAAAGCGGGTTCCTTTCCCCGGGTTGTTGATTGGATTGGCCGCCGGACAATTTTGTCTCTTGGGGCCTGCGGGGAAACCCACCACTCGCCGTTCAGTCTCTGCAGATGAAGCGCGTATGCGGGGTTTTCCCGTCTGGCATTCTGTTGGCTATCTATTCCGAAAAAAGGAGTTGCGGAAAATGTTCGGTAACATGAAACTGTCGGCCAAAATCGGTATCGGATTCGGCGTCCTGATTATCATCACGGCAATCCTGGGTTTTACGGCCTGGAACGGGCTCCAGGGAGTACGTGAAAAGGATGACATTCTCAACCTTGGAACCACGGCCTTGGACGAGATGAACAAGTGCGCCAAGTTCCGGTTGGAGTTCCAGTCGAGGGGATTCAAGAAGAATGATGGCGAAGAGCAGAACGCCGCGGAAAAGTGGCACAGTGCCTACAGCGCATGGGCGGAACAGATGGGTGTGCTCAAGAACGATAGGGGCCTGACCACCGAACAGCGCGATCTGGTCGGAAACGTGCTTGAGAACATGGCGGCGTACAAGACGGCCTTTGGCCGACAGACTCAGGCCGAAGCCGACAAACAGAAAGCCTCGGAGGGCTGGAAAACAGTGGGTGGCAAGTTCACAGAAAACATCAATCGTTCTCTGGAATCAGTCATTCTCCCGGCTTGGGAAAAAGCTCGGCAGGAAGGTGACGGCACGGCTGCAGATCAGTGGGCCACGTTAGGTGCCGACATCAAAGAGCACGTTGTGGAGCCTTTCCTGCTCCAGCGGATTTCTGCCATCTATTTCATCGCCTTCAATGGCGATGCCGAATGGGCCGCCTATGGGGCCAGACTGGAGGAACTGGAGAAGGGAATTCAGGATTGGGCCGATTGCACGCAGGGCATTGCAGGGCTGGAGAAATCGGCAGGAGAACTGCGCGATCAGGTCGCTGAGTACGAGGCCGCTGGAAACCTCTATCGCCAGGGGGTTGTCGAGATGCGTGAGGCGGGGACGGAGATGGCCGAGACTGCCAGCCAGATCGTCGGAGTGATGGGTCAGCTCCAGGACTCCCTTGAGAGCCAGATGCAAAGCATCATGGCCCGGACCAACACGATCGTCGCGGTGTTGGGGCTTGGGAGCATCATCATTGGCATTCTCCTCGCCATCGCGATTACCCGCGGCATCGTCAAGCAACTCAACCGCGCTATCGACGCACTCACCTCCGGCGCCGAGCAAGTCGCCTCGGCCTCAGACCAGATTTCCCGCGCCAGCCAGCAGCTTGCCGAAGGCGCAACCGAACAGGCCTCCAGCCTGGAAGAATCCTCCTCGGCTCTCGAAGAACTGGCCGGCCAGTCCCGCCAGAACGCCGAGGGCGCCCGGGACGCTAACGGTCTGATGGAGGAGACAGGCAAGATGGTGGGGTCCACGCAAACGGCCATGCAGCAGATGGTCGAGACGATGAGCGGCATCAAGAGTTCTTCCGGCAAGATCTCCGGCATCATCAAAACGATCGAAGAGATCGCTTTCCAGACCAACCTTCTCGCCCTGAACGCCGCCGTGGAGGCCGCCCGCGCGGGCGAACACGGCAAGGGGTTCGCGGTTGTCGCCGAAGAGGTGCGCAATCTCGCCCAGCGCTCGGCCGTCGCCGCCCGCGACACGGCCGAACTGATCCAGGCCAGCGTCGAACAGGCGGGACGAGGCAGCGAAGTTGTGGAAAAAGCGGCACTGGGCATTCAGCAGGTCGCGGAGAGTTCCGAATCGGTTGGACGCAATGTTCTCGCTATCGCCACGGCAAGCAACGAGCAGTCCGAAGGCATCAATCAGATCAACAACGCCGTGGCCCAGATGGACCAGGTCACCCAACAGGTGGCGGCCAACGCCGAAGAGTCCGCTTCCGCCAGCGAGGAACTCTCCGCACAGGCCCAGCAGATGCTTGGCGTTGTCAGCGATCTGGTCGAAATCGTTGCCGGACACGGAAAAGGCAACAACCTCGCCCGCCGAACAGAGTACGTGGCCGCTCCGAGCAAGCCCTTTCGCGCAACCCCGAGGAATGGTTCTCCTGCCAACGGTTCGAGGAAGAACCAGACCGACCAGGACAAACCCGTCAACGGCCGGAAGATCACCGCGACGAAAGCCGCCGCGATGATCCCCTTTGACGATGATTACTCCGAGTTCTAAAGCGGCCCGATTTGAAGCCTCCATCCAGAAGCCCTCCGTTCCAGCGGGGGGCTTTTTTCTCATACCCGCCCGAAATCGTTGATCCGGTATGGCTTGCAAGGTCTTGGAGCGCGGTTTATATTGGGCCGTCCCTATTCGAGAGATCGGGGAACCTATCTGGATTTCGGCAGACAGCACTTTTTCTGGACGATTCAACAAATGGGAGGCTTGAGCCATGCAAAGCAACACGTGGAAACGCATTCTGACGGGGATCTCGCTGGCGCTGCTGGTCTTCGCCCTGGTCGGCTGCGGGGAGCAGGCCCAGACCGGCGGAAAGACTGATGCGCAGACGGAAGAGCAGACGGTCGGGCAACCCGAGATGGCCGAACAGCCCGAGGCAGCCGCGACTCCGGCTCCCGAAACGATCACTCTCTCCTACAGCGTCTTCTTCCCCCCGACCCACATCCAGTGCAAGAAAGCGGTTTCGTGGGCCGAGGAGGTCGAGAAGCGCGCGAACGGCGCGGTGAAGATCACCATTTACCCGGGCGGCACCCTGACCAAGGCGCCTCAGGTCTATGAGGGCGTGGTGAACGGGATCTCTGACATGGGCATGAGCTGCTTCGCCTATACCCGCGGGCGCTTTCCCCTTCTCGAAGGGCTCGACCTGCCCGCAGGCTATCCCGATGGCAAGACGGCCACCCGCATCGCCACGGACCTGGTCCGCAAGTACAATCCTCAGGAAGTTCAGGACACGGAGGTTCTTTACGTCCACGCTCACGGCCCTGGCATCCTTGCCTCGAAGAAGCCGGTTCGCGCTCTCGAAGACATGAAGGGGCTGAAGGTCCGGGCCACGGGTCTTTCGTCGAAGGTCGTGGAGGCCTTGGGCGGCACGCCCGTCGGCATGAGCCAGCCTGAGACCTATGAAGCACTGCAGAAGGGCGTGGTTGAAGCGACCCTGTGCCCCATGGAAACCCTGAAGGGCTGGAAGCAGGGCGAGGTGATCGACATGGTGACGGACACGTCCCTGATCGGCTATACCACGGCGATGTTCGTGGTGATGAACAAGGAAAAGTGGAACTCCCTGCCCGCCGACCTTCAGAAGGTGATCCGAGAGGTGAGCGATGAGTGGGTCGCGGTTCACGGCGAGGCGTGGGACGAGGCGGACGAGGAAGGGCTCGCATTTGTCAAGGGACTGGGCCGCGAGATCATCGAGATTCCCGAAGCTCGCCAGGGACAGTGGATCGAGGCCGTCCAGCCCATCCTTAACGAATATGTCGAGGCGGCCGAGTCCAGAGATCTTCCCGGGAAAGCCTTCCTCACCGACATTCAGAGCGCGATTGCCCAGGAGCGGGCCGAATAGCCATGACCCTGCGGGTCTTTCACTGGTACGAGCGCGCCCTTCAGGCCACGGTGCTCCTGCTCTTGGGAGTATCCGGGCTGGGCATTCTCACGATGATGGGCGTCACGTGCGCGGACATTGTGCTGCGCATCTTTGACCGGCCTATCCGGGGCGCGCTCGATATCGTCAGCATCGCCAGCGCCCTCACCATCGTCTGCGGCCTGCCCTATACCACCGCCGTGAAGGGCCATGTGGCGATCGAGTATTTCTTTCATCAGTTGCCCTGGAAGGGGCGGATTGCCGTGGACACCCTGGTGCGACTGGGCGGGATTGCGCTGTTCGCCCTGCTTGCCTGGCAAAGCGGCCGCTATGGAATATCGCTCAAGGCGGTCGGGCGCGTTTCCTCCACGCTTCAGATTCCCCTGTTCTGGGTGGCGTGGACGGTGGGGATTTCCTGCGGCTGTGTCGCTCTGGTCGTCTTCCAGAATCTGATCCATCCCGGAAGGGAGATGATCAAGCCGTGACTCCCCTTGAAATCGGAATTCTCGGCTGCATTCTGCTGGTAGTGCTCTTGATCAGCAGCATGCCCGTTGCGTTTGCCATGGCCTCGATCGGGTTGATAGGGTTCGCGTTCATCGTCAACCCGCGCGCGGCGGTCAGCATGGTAACCGCCGATCTGTACGACACGTTTTCCTCCTACAGTCTGACCGTGATCCCTCTTTTCGTCTTCATGGGGCAGATCGCTTTTCATGCGGGGATAAGCCGACGGCTGTTCAGCGCGGCCTATCACTGGCTGGGGCCTCTGCCGGGCGGCCTGGCCATGGCCACGATCGGGGCCTGCACCGGCTTCGGCGCGATCTGCGGCTCGGGTCCGGCCACGGCGGCGACGATGGCGGCGGTCGCGCTGCCCGAGATGAAACGCTACAACTATGACATGGAACTCGGCGGGGGATCGGTGGCCGCGGGGGGAAGCCTGGGCATGCTGATCCCGCCCAGCGTGGTCTTCATCGTCTACGCCATCATGACCGAGGAATCGGTGGGGCGGCTTTTCATCGCGGGGATCATCCCGGGCATCTTCATCGCCGTGCTCTTCTGCCTGACCATCTACGTCCACTGCCTGCTTCGCCCTAATCTGGGTCCGGCGGCGCCGTCGACGTCCTGGCGAGCCAAGTTTCTCTCGCTGCTGGGTGTGAGCGAGACGCTCGTGCTTTTTGCTCTCGTGATGGGCGGCATGTTCCTCGGGTTTTTCACGCCGACGGAGGCAGCGGCCGTGGGCGCGGCGGGAAGTCTGGCCGTGGCCGCGGTCAAGGGAAAACTGACCTGGCGGATGCTCAAACGCTCGCTTCTCGAGACGGTGCGGACCTCGTGCATGGTGATGATCATCGTGGCGGGGGCGGTGATGTTCGGCCACTTTCTCGCCGTGTCGCAGATTCCGGTCAGCCTGGCAGCCTGGCTGGCCGGGCTGCCCCTCCCGGGATGGATGATTATGGCGGTGATCATCGTCTTCTATCTCATCGCGGGCTGTTTCGTCGACGCCCTGGCGCTGGTCCTGCTGACGATTCCGATTTTCAGCCCCGTGGTCACCGGCCTCGGATACGATCTCGTCTGGTTCGGCGTGATCGTCGTCGTGGTGACCCAGATGGGCGTGATCTCGCCGCCAGTCGGGGTGTGCGTCTACATCGTCAACGGCATCGAGCGCGATATCCCGCTTCAGACGGTTTTCAAAGGCGCCCTGCCGTTCCTGGGCGCGCTGATCCTCGCGGCCATTGTTTTGCTGGCCTTTCCCCAGATCTCGCTTTTTCTGCCGGGGCTGTTGAGATGAGAACTCCCACGCCCCACTCTCCCCTCATCGAAATCCACGTCAGCCCGCCCCTTGAGACGAACGCCTATCTCGTGGCCGACCCCAAACGCAGAGAAGCGCTCGCCATCGACCCGAGCTTGGTCGGCCGCGAGCTCCTGGACCGCTGCAACAAACAGGGCTGGGCGCTGAAAACAGTCGTCCTCACCCACGGCCATATCGACCACACCCACGACGCTGCCTTTCTCGTCCGCGAAACTGGCGCAGGCCTCCTCGCCCACTGCCAAACCGCCCCGCTCCTGTCCGATCCGATGCTCTGCGGCGCGGCCTGGCTCGGGATGAACCTCGAACCGTGCGAACTCAGCCGCGAGATTGCCGACGGCGACATGATCGAGGTCGGCGACTTCTCGATGAAAGTGCTCCACACACCCGGCCCCAGCCCCGGCTGCGTCTGCCTGCTGGGCGATGGCTACGCCTTCACCGGCGACCTGCTTTTCGCCGGCGGAGTCGGCCGCTGGGACTTCCCCGGCGGCGACCAGGAGGTCCTCATCAAAAGCCTACGCCGCGTGGCCCGGGAATACCCCGACGAAACGCGTCTCTATTCCGGCCACGGCCCCGCCACCACGATGGACCAGGAAAAGCGAACGAATCCTTTTCTTGTTGAGTGGGGGATTTCGGAGAATTAGGTGTTCTCAAGAGGAATGGCTATTCAGGCCCGTTCCTTCTCCCGGATAGTGAAACCGGTACAATGTCGCCCCGCCGGCCTCGTATATTTTCTCCAGGATGTCCGTTCCGATCCATGCACGGTGGCCCAGGCGTTCGTTGATCGGGTGATCGCGCTCGTAGAGCACGTCGAGATACCACCTCACGCCCAGGTTGTGGAGCCGGCGCAGCTTTTCTTCCTCACTCCTATCCCACACGTCCTGAAGTTCCCAGTCATCCATGTGGACAAGACGGATCGACGGGTCGAAGAGGAGATGGCGGTTCTCGTGGGTCAGGACCGCGTCGCCTTTCGCCAGATCGTTGACCGCCTCCCACACCTTCGTCAGATCGCCGTACTTCAGTCGATAGAACCGGGCCTGTGGCATGCCGGGGTTATGCAGCGCTTCGAGACGCGGCGAACCGATCTTTGGCCCCATCATCGCCCAGGGCAGGCCGGGCATGAATCCGGCGAGGATCGCCCACAGGCAGAAAAGCCACAAAACCGACCTCGGGCACGGCGTCAGCGCGAAGACCAGGAATATCGGGAACACCGCGAAGCAGCCGAAGAGGTGATACAGATAGAACGGCCCGAGCAGGTAATGATAGCCGAACAGAACCGCGACGTAGGAAAGCGCTACCAGCCCGATCCGTGACGAATCGTCGAGAACGCGGACCGGGGCGTCCATTTCCTGCAACGTGTTCGGTTTGCGCCGGCGCCAGAGCATCGCGAGTAGAACAACCACCCCCGGGATGACCAATCCCACGAATGTCGGCGCCCATTTCCACGCGTTGCTGTAACTGTTCACGAAGAAGGGCCATGTGTATAGAACGCGGTCGAGCAGATTGCTGTCGGGCAGCCCCAGCCTCGACGCCAGATCGAGCCCGTCGGCCACGCCTATCCCGTCGCCGTGGGCCTGCCACTCGAGCGCCGCCGAGGTCATCACCTCCGGGTTGACGTGCTTGCTCGCCCGAAAGATCCCCGTGAAAAACGCGTAGACCGGATTGCCCGTCACGATCCAGCTCCGCACATACCATATGCTCGCTATAGCCACGCTGATGAGGCTTGTCCGCCAGAACAGTTTCGTTCCAAGAAACGCCTTCAGGCTCGGCCATCTCGCCACGCGCGTGAAATCGGGAGGCGGGTTCTCCCGAAGCAGCCGCACCACTCCCAGATAGAGCCCGAACTCCTCTGCGTGCCCCGCCCGTCGCGGCCAGTAAGCAAATACCACCATCACCGCCCAGCACACCCACAGCGATCCCATCAGATAGTTGATGTGCATGGCGAACGCGACGGTCAGCGTCGCCAGGATGAAATACCCCGGCAGTCCGTCCTCGATATAGCGGATGGCGAGATAGAAAAAGGCCGCGCTGTAGAGAATCACGAAGGCGTAGTTCGACGACCAGGTATGATAGATGATCAGGTACGGAACCGCCCGCACGAGCAGTGTCACGAGAAGCGCGATGAGCACCGACCGCGAAAGCCTCAGGGCGATGTGATAGACGAGAAGGAGCGTCAGGAGTCCGCTCAAGGGCGTCGCGAGTTGGAGGTACAACGGCGACCAGTGATTCGCCCATGTTGCGATCGTCGCCCCGGTCAGTTCGAAAAGGTGGGGGTAATTCGCCCCGAGTCCCACCCCGACCTGGCCTACGACCTTTACCGGAAATCCGTGCTGCAGAAAGATCCCCCGGGCGTAACCCAGGTACAGAATCAGCGAGTCCCAGTAAGTTTCGGGAAACAGAACCCCGTGAAAGAATGTCAGGAAGGTGATGAGGCCGATCAGGAGCACCATCACGGCCGCGAGGGGCCCCTCGATGAGGCGCGTCCAGCCCGAATGTCTCAGCCCGATCCATGAGCTGCGTTCCCAGTCCCCGGCCAAGTCCCGTTGCGCGCGATAGAGAGAGCCCGGATTCGCCGTGTCGGGCAGAATTCTCAGATTCGCTCGTCGCCACGACCTCGACGCCGCCCAGAGCAGGGCGATCGCCAGCGCGACCAGGACCGCCAGCGCCACCCACTGATACAGGAGCCCCGCCAGCCCCAGAAACGTGTTCACCACCCCGCACAGGCCCACTCCCAACACGAACGCCAGCGGGATGGCCGCACCTTTGGGAATATAGACTTCGAAACACCGCAGCAGGAGCCACCCCAGCGCCGTCATGATGACCAGGCCCGCGAGACCGATGCCGAGATCCCGCCAGGTTTCCGCGCTTACCATCCAGTGCCACGGTTCTTCGGAAAAGAGCGCGAGATAGGTGATTCCCAGCCGCCGGAAATGACTCGCCTCCTCGGGATACCCCGAAGGCCGCGCCAGCGATTCCAGATACGTCCCCCAACTCAGCCCCCGCTCTTCCCGCGACTCCTCGCCAACCGCCCCCCCGAATGTGAGCCACGTCGTCCAGACCGCCCAGAGGAGGAGCACGATTCCCAGCGCATAGCGCCACCCCGCCCAGCGCCAGTAGGCACGGTCGAGCCCTTTCGGCGCGTCCAGCATGCCGCCGGACTCAGGAGGCTGGGGGTTTCTGGAATCGGTCATCGGTCAGGCTCCAGGAGTCAAAAAAAGCAAAAAGCCCCTCCGCCGAAGCGGAGAGGCCTTTTTATCCCATTCCCGAAGTCCGCGCCATTGCAAAACCCGGCGCGAGCGGCTGGGAAGATCTATTCGCTTTTCTCTTCTTCCGCCGGCGGACGGAACTTGGCGAAACGCTTCTGGAACTTCTCGACGCGGCCGGCCGTGTCGATGAAGGTCTGTTTCTCCGTGAAGAACGGATGGCAGTTCGAGCACGTTTCCAGCACGATCGTGGGGAAGGGCTTCCCTTCGAACTCCTCCACGCGGGCGTCCATCTTGGTCGAAGTGGTGACGAAACGATTCGAGCAAGACGCGCACCGGTACTGGACCAAGCCAACGGCGGGATGGATTTCTTTTTTCATGATCGATCTCCTGATTTGGGGTGTCGAAGGGCGGCTGTTTCCGCTTCTTCGCCGGGGCTCCGGCTAACCGAAACCCGTGCCGCGACCTCTCCCGGCCGCAACGCAGACAAAGACTCTGTCACCCGCCCCCCCAAATGTCAAGTAGGAATCGGACCTCTCGAGCCCGAAAACATTCGCCTTGTCTAAGCCGTGGGCCACACTTCAGGATCGGCGCGAGGTGCTCCTCTTCCTGGCCGCTCTCCTCAGACTCCCGAAAAAGCGCTGAACCCGCCGTCCACCGGCACCACAATCCCGCTCACGAAGCGCGAGGCGTCCGAGCACAGCCACAGGGCCGTGCCCACCAGGTCTCCCGGCTCGCCGAAACGGCCTGCGGGGGTGTGTGAAATGATGCTCTGGCCCCGTGCGGTCAGTTCCCCCGTGTCTTTGTCCGTCAGGAGGAAGCGGTTCTGATCGGTCAGGAAGAAGCCTGGCGCGAGAGCATTGACCCGCACCTTCGGGTTGTATTCCTGAGCCAGATGGACCGCCAGCCACTGGGTGAAATTGCTCACGGCCGCCTTGGCGGCACTGTAGCCCGGGATCCGTGTCAAGGGCCGCAACGCGTTCATTGACGAGATATTAAGAATCACCCCGCCCTCGTCCCGCTTCACCATCTCCCTTGCGAACACTTGGCTGGTCAGGAAGGCTCCGCCGAAAAAGTTCAGATCGATCACCCGTCGCATTGCGTCCAGCGGCAGGTCGAAGAACGATAGGTCGGGCGAGGTCGTCGCCTGCTTCTGATTGCCCCCCGCGCCGTTCACCAGAATATCCACCGGGCCCGACGCGCACACTTCCTGGGCCACTTTCTGGATCGTTTCCGGGCTCATCACATCCAGGGCGACCGAGTCCGCCTCGATCCCATCTGCTCGCAGCTCCTTGGCGGCTTCATCGGCCGCGTCGCCGCGGAGGTCGGCCAGAATCACCGACGCCCCGGCCTGTCCCAGCCCCATCCCCAGGATCTTGCACAATACGCCGGCCCCCCCCGTGATGAGGACGCGCTTCCCTTCCAGCGAAAACTCGGACAAAGTGTTCATGTTTTGCCTTTCTATTGTGTATCTGCTGTTTTGATCTCGAGGTCACGTATCAGTTCGGTCCGCATTTGCACATCTCTCATTCGCTGCTCTTGCATTCCCCCCCGCTCCTTCTCCCCCGGAAATACTCGCTCAGCACTTTCCCGCACGCCTCGGCCAGCACCCCGCTCTGGACTTCAACCTTGTGGTTGAACGTCTCGATATCGAGAAGGCGCGTGTGGGTTGCGACTGCCCCGCTCTTCGGACTTGCCGCGCCATAGACCAGCCGCTTGATTCGAGCCAGCACCAGCGCCCCTGCGCACATCGGACACGGTTCGAGCGTCACCACCAGTTCGCACTCTTCGAGCCGCCAGTCCCCTAGAGCCTGGGCGGCGCGCCGCAAGGCCAGAATCTCCGCATGCGCCGTCGGGTCCCGCCGCGCCATCCGCTCGTCATGGGCCGCGCCAAGGAGAGTTCCATCCGGCGCGATGACCAAGGCGCCGACGGGCACCTCGTCCCGCTCGATCGCTTTGCGCGCCTCTTCCAGGGCCCGCTCCATCCGCGCTTCAGGACCGAAAGGCAACCGCATCTATTTTGCCTCTTCCAGAGGACTCATCGAAGCAACCTGATCGTCCGGCAACGCCACGATCAGACCATCCCGCAGGCGAAAAGTGGTCAGGCCCGCCTGAGAAGCCAACTGCTGCCCGATGAAGTCCCGCCCGCTCGAAAGCTGCACCCGCTGCCAGCCGCCCCCCTCCGTAAAGAGCCGAGGCGACGGTTCCGGAAAGAGCGACAGATCCGCCGGACCCTCAACCCCCGGAGCGGGACGCGCCCCCGCAAATGAAACGGATCGGCTCAGCCCGAGAAGTGCCCGGGTCGCGTCCGTTTGAGTCAAAGAGGGTTCCACTGCCGCAGGAGCCACAATCGCCTCCTCGCGGGGAGTCGAAGGCCCTTCCGGTATCTCGAGCATCCGAAAATCCGTCGCGGGCGGGGGAACCGAGGCCAGCAAAGCGCGATGCAGATAGAGTGGCATCTTGGCATCCGGGGAGAACGTCGCCCGGCTGATATACGCCAGCGCGGGCAAAGCCGCCCGCTCACGGCCAAGCGTCTGATAGGAGTCCAGTAAGACCCCGTCACATCCTCGCGCCATCGCCAACCGCATCAGCCGCACCACACCGCTCTCGACGTTTTCCGCGCCCGACACCTCGGCAAGGATCTGCCCCGAGCCCTTCTGCGAGCGGGCGTAGTCGACCCAGTAGAGAAAGGTTCTCTCATCCCCCAACTGGCTGTGCCGGTTCGAAAGCGCCACCCAGTCGAACAGACCCCGTCGACGCCACGCCGGCCAGTTCTGAAGCGCTCCGCGAAAGTCGGGCTCCGACGTTCCCAGCGACACGCTCACCCCGGGCGTCGTCTCCGTGGACCCGCCGTCCATCATCAGAGCCGAAGGCACGAAGCGTGGAGGCTGTCCCGTGGCCAGCGCCGCGACCGACACGATCATGCCCGGCCGCGTCTTCCGAGCCGTTTCCGCCAGCGCCGTCGCAAGATCCGTCAATCGGGCCGCGCGCCATGCCACCCACTCCTCTTCCGCCGGTCCCGGCAGCTCGCGGCCCGCGCCGGGATGGCCGGCCTGGAACGCCGCCAAAGCCTGAGGGTTGTACCCCCAGTGCATGTCCGTTCCGGGATATCGCAGTTCACTGAGATGAATCCCGTTCAATTCGTATCGCTCGGCCAATTCCCGCACCACGCTCTCGAGGTAAGTACGCACGCCCGGCACGCCCGGATCGATCCACAAGTTCCCCGCCAGATCGCGCCGCTGTCCCGCGCGATCCAGGCACAGCCACCCCGGATGCTCGAGAAGAAGATGCCCCGCCGGGGGCGCGAACGGATTCAGATCACTGTAGACGCGCAGGACATCGACCACCGCATGGACCCGCATCTCCGGGGTCACCTCGTGAACCGCCTGGAGAAAGACGCCCAAGGAATCAAAATTCTCGTTCAGCCATCCGGCAGGACGGGGAGTCAGGGCCGATTCATAGTAGGCTTGGCCGAAAACCCGGGCCTCCACAAAGACATCGCTCACCTGAAACTCGGCCAGCTGCGTCACCACGCCTCGGATCGCCCTCTCGCTACGCAAATCCGCCCCCCCCGCCCGCACCAGAACGGCCCGGATCTCAGGCCGCAAGGTCGGAAGCGTGATCGTCGTCGCAAGAGGCTCGAAATCAAGCACAAGCAAAGGAGAAGTGGGTTGGCCAGCCGCCAGAACAGGAAGGAGCCCAACGAGGCACACCGCCCCCGTCGACAGACCTCGAAAAAACGTAAGCAGAGTGCGCAGAAACAATGTCAATCCTCAGACTCTGACAGCGAGCTAACTCCACGAATGGCCCAAGAACCATTATCCGGTCCGCTCACACCTATCAGAAGCCCCCCCGGGAAGCAAGATCAAACGCCCAGCGCAGGAGAGGCGGAAGGAGTAGCCAACAGCCCGCGGCCGGGGTGTGAGATTTCGATCCGGGAGCAGGTCCTCCTTCATGGATTTCGGGAGATTGTGCCACAAACAGCCATGTCGCGGCTCCCGGGCTCGTAGCCATTCACTCTTGACTACTGATTCCCCAGATCGCTCCCGTCCGGAAAAATATGGCCTTCCGGGACCGCCATCCCTATAATATCAACCGACAATCCACCGGGCCGGTTCCTCCGGCTTGATCTGGCAAAGGGCCGCCCGGATTCTCATTTCGCTTCGCGCCGGAGTTTCGCCGCGAAGGCAGGGCAGGAATCGCAATGGCTTCAAACGAACAGACCGCCTCCGATGCGCCGGGGGTCGAACTTGAGTTTCAGTTGTGCAAGGGGTGCGGCCGTTGCGTGCAGGCCTGTCCCAAAGGGGTCCTGGAGATGTCGGACCATGTCAACTCGATGGGATACCGGACTGCTTCGATCCGGGATTTGAGCGTATGCACGGGATGCGGCATGTGCTACTATGCTTGTCCCGAGCCGGCGGGTATCAAGGTCCGCCGCCGGAAGGGGAAGTCCGAGAAAGAGTCGTAATCGAAGGCCGATTTCCATTTTCCAAAGAGACAGAGATATGAGCAAGCAGTTGATGAAAGGGAACGATGCGGTCGTGTGCGGCGCTTTGCTGGCGGGCTGCCGGGGATTCTTCGGATATCCCATCACGCCGGCCAGCGAGATCGCCCATACGGCGGCGCTCCTGTTTCCCCAGGCGGGCCGGATCTTCATTCAGGCCGAAAGCGAGGTCGCGGCCATCAACATGGTCTACGGCGCCTCGTCGGCGGGCGTCCGCTCCATGACCGCCTCGTCCGGGCCGGGCATCAGCCTCAAAATGGAGGGGATCTCTTACCTCGCGGCTTCCGAACTCCCCAGCGTGATCGTGGATATCAGCCGCGTGGGGCCGGGGCTGGGCAACATCTATCCCTCCCAGGGCGACTATAATCAGGTGGTCAAGGGCGGCGGCCACGGGTCCTATCGCTGCATCGTCCTGTCGCCGAACTCGGTCCAGGAGATGTGCGATTTCACCATGCTGGCCTTCGAACTGGCCGACCGCTATCGGATACCGGTTTTCGTCCTGAGCGACGCCTATGTGGGCCAGATGATGGAACCACTGGACATGCCGGCCGCCATCGATCCGCCCGGACCGCCGGACTGGGCCCTCACGCCCGAGGCCGCTACCAATGGCAACGTCATCACCTCCATCTTCCTCAACCCCGAAGAGATGGAGGCCCACGTTCTGCATTTGCAGGAGAATTACGCCGGAATTCAGAGGCAAGAAACGCGCTGCGAGACCTATCGCTGCGAGGACGCGGACCTGATTCTGGTCGGGTTTGGGATCGTGAGCCGCATTTTGCGCTCGGCTGTGGATCAGGCACGCGAGCAGGGCCTGAAGGTCGGCCTGTTCCGCCCCCAGACGCTGTGGCCTTTCCCGGAGACTCAACTGCTCGAGCACGTCGGCCGCGTCCACGATTTCCTCGTGGTCGAGCTGAACAACGGCCAGCTCGTGCAGGACATCAAACTTTTCGTGGCCGGACGCAGTCCGATTCATTTCATGAACCGCGTCGGCGGCTTCGTTCCCAGTCCCGAGGAAGTGGTCGAAAAGGCTCGGCAGATCCTGGGCAAGGACGCGGCCGCGCCGGTGAGAGAGAAATCATCCGAAGTGTCCGTTCCGAAATGAGGAACCTGATGGATCGAGATGGGATCATCCTCTTTGCGATCGTTGTCGTGGCAGGCGTTGTCTACTGGGCACGACTCCGGAGTTGACCACTAACACGCGCAGGCAGATGAAAAAAATGGCAGACAAAACCCTTTCCAAACCCTCCGCTTTTCAGGATGTCTTCGCCCGCAAACCCGGCGTGGACAAGAGCGGCACCCACTACTGCGCCGGTTGCGGCCATGGCGTGGCTCACAAGTTGATCGCCGAGGCTGTGGCCGACTTCGGGCTCAAGGACCGCGCCATCATCGTCGCGCCGGTCGGGTGCAGCGTCTTCCTGTATTACTACTTCGATTTCTGCGCCGTGTCCGTTCCCCACGGCCGCGCCCCGGCGGCCCTCACGGGTATTTCGCGTGTCCATCCCGAGGCGATCTGCATCAGCTATCAGGGCGACGGCGATTTGGCCGCCATCGGTCTGGCCGAGATCATCCACGCCGCCAACCGGGGCGAGCGGATGGCCGTCTTCTTCGTCAACAACGCCATCTACGGCATGACCGGCGGCCAGATGGCCCCGACTACACTCGTCAACATGAAAACCAGCACTTCGCCTTTCGGACGACAGGTCGAGGGTGAGGGCCATCCCATGCGGATGTGCGAGATGATCGCCGGACTCGAGTCGCCGGTGTACGTCGAGCGCGTGGCCGTAGACAGCCCCCAGGCCACGATGAAGGCACGCGCGGCGATCCGCAAGGCCTTGAAGATCCAGATGGAGAGGAAGGGCTTCGCCTTCGTCGAGATTCTCTCCCCCTGCCCGACCCAGTGGCGCGTTGCGCCCGATCAGGCCGGCGAGTGGATCCGCGAGAACATGTACCCAGTCTTCAAACTTGGCGTCTATCGCGACAAGGTCCAGGAGACCGATCCGCGACCTGCGCCACCCGAATCCCTGTCCGCCCGCGAGGTCTATGCCCTCCTGACCGGCGAGAAGGATTCCGGGAAGGCCGAGACCGCCCAAACAGATTCGAATAACGGCCGCCATAGCAAGTCTCCCGAAGCTCCCGCCATCGACAGCATCTGCTGTAAACTTGCCGGCTTCGGCGGACAGGGCGTGCTCACCCTCGGCGTCCTCGTGGCCCAGGCCGGGATGAACGCGGACTATCACGTGACATGGCTGCCGTCGTACGGTCCCGAAAGCCGCGGCGGCACGGCCAACAGCAGCGTGATTCTCAGCCGCGAGGAAATCGGCTCGCCCGTCGTGAACGACATCGATGTGCTCCTCGCCATGAACGTGCCCTCCCTCGAACGCTTCCTGCCCCAGATGAATCGCGGCGGGCTCGTTATCTACAACAGTTCCATCGTGCAGGAAGAGATCGAGAAGCGCGACGGCGTGAAAATCGTCGGCGTCCCCGCCATGGATCTCGCCCAGACAGCCGGCGACGTCCGGGCCGCCAACGTGGTTCTTCTCGGCGCGTACAGCGCCCTGACCGGCCTGTTCACCAACGCCGACCTGGATTACGCCCTCAGCACCAGCTTTCCAAAGCCCAAGGCAGCCGAGATTAACCGCAAAGCCTTCGCGGCCGGAGTCGAGCACGTGAAGGGCAAGGAAGAAGGGGCAAGGATTTGAAGTCTGGGGTCAGGACGTGGTATGTGGCACAGTCGCCCCCGGCTGTGCTTTCGGCCAAATGATCTTGACTTCCGGAGCAGCGGAATATTATCTAGGCAGACTTTTCCCGTCGGACAGGCGAGGAAGGTGAAAGGCAACCCGATGCTGGTCAATAT
>JABMPG010000472.1 GCA_013203855.1 bacterium | reverse complement strand
GCCTCACCCCGGACCAGCCGCGCTTCACTCGTCTGGATCAGCCCCAGCGGCTTCGGATCGATCCCCATCAGCCGCCCGCGCTGCGCGGGATCGAGCCAGCAGTCGAGCCAGCAATCGGTGATGAGTTTACGTGCCGGCTCGTCGCCTTCGAACGCCAGATTCCACTTCCCGTCGCCATACTCGAGCGCGACGACACCGTTGCCTATCGAGCCCGAGCCCGAAGGCGCGTCGAATCGCGCGGAACAGATGTTCTCGGGCGCGCCCCACGTGGCCGCCTTGCCCAGTTTCAACTCGGCCCGTTCCTCAGGCTTCAGGGAAAGGTAGACTCGCACCACGCCCTCGCCGTTCTCCGTCCCCCGGAGCAACGCCAAAGTTTCCCCCTCTGCCGTCGTCGCCTGCAACGGCGTGCCTGCAGGCAGATCCAGGGCCTGATACAGTGCCGCCGACGGAATCGTCACCGCCATCGCGTAGACCGGCTTGTCCGAATAGTTGACGATGGTCAGGCGGTCAGTTTTCGGGATAGCCTCTGTCTGCCCCTGCGCGCCGGAATGACCCATGACCATGGCCGGGATAAGGCACAGGAATCTGAAGATCCTTCTGTTCATAACACGTGTCCCCTTTCTCCGGATAGGCGCCGGATTCGCCCGGATCACACCCCCGTGATGGCGCGTTCCGTGGCCTGAGAGAGATCCAACGGTCGGCAGATCGCCTCGAGCTTCGCGAAACTGCGATAATCTTCGCCCAACTCCGCCAGGACGATCTCTCGAAAGCGCTCGGGAAATGAGTCCTCGAGCCCGACACCGCTGAGGTCGATCGGCTCGAAGCCTACCCGAAGCGCGGGCGAATCGGCCTTGAGCCGGAAATCGCCGCCCTGGGCATCGACGAAACCGGGATCCGCCACGATGCTGTGCGCGTCGCAGCCCAAGCCGCGATAACGCTCGAGATGCGATACGCCCTTGTCTTTTTCGTTTTCCGCGTAATAGACGTTCCAGTCCATGTCACAGTCCTCGACATGAATCTCCGACAGATTCCCTTCCCGCTGGGCCTGGCGATAGAAAGGCTGAGTCTCACTCGTCTTGTAGAAAATGTTCCGCTCGATTCGTGTCGAAGCCCGGGTCGGCAGTTTGTCGCGAGTCCACACGTCGAGCATGCTGACGAAGCCGAAGTAGAATCGATCCAACCCGCCATCGCTGCGGGGATGCACGATGTCCCGGATGTCCGAGATGATATTATTGATGACGTGATTGTTGTAGTACTTGGTATTGACCCCGCCTCCCGCGCAGTTGTGGATCACGTTTTCAGTGATCAGCGTGTCTTTGATCCACGCGTCGGCCCGGATGGACTGGTTCCATCCCGATCCGTTCAAATGATGAATGAAGTTGCGCCGAATGACGTTCCCCGTCCCCGTGTCGGACAGGTAGATGGCGTTTCCGTCCTGCAGTTTCTGCTGAACCTGAAAGATCTCGTTATCGGCCACCAGATTATTGCGGGTGTGCTGATAGGGCAAGGTGAACATCCACTGTCGATTCAGCGCCCCCGCATCACCGCTCTCTGTCCAGAACTGCGCCGCCGACTCCACTTCATCGCGCCGGATCGTTCCGGCCATCTCCCGGATCGGTCCGGCAATATTGAAGAATGCCACCCGTACGCCGCTGAGAACAATGGCATCGTAAGGGGTATGGTGCAGGAGATTGTTCCGGATCTCGTTCTCACCGCTCTGCCACACCAATATCCCCAGATTCTGATAGAACATCTCGCCGGTGTGATGAATGTGGTTGCCGACGACGCGGTTGTGCTTGTTCACGTCCTTGGCACCCGGCCCATACCCGCACAGAAGCACGCCCGTGCCCCCGATATGATCCACCAGGTTATCCCGCACCGTGTTGTTCTGACAGTGCAGGTCGAGCCGCACCCCGGTCGCGCCCGACATGGTGAGGCGGCATTTCTCGATCGCGCACCCTTCGGCGTTACGGAAACGCACCAGCGCGTTCGCCTTGTCCCACATCTCCCAGTCGTGCTGAAGCCCCTTGTCGTCCGGCCCCCACACATCTCGATCGCCTTGGCAAAACGTCAGCCCTTCGAAAATCAGGTTCCGCACGATCTCCCCCGAATCACCCCCGTCCACTCGTAGCAGTTCGGTGAGGGCCGGAACCCGGATGTCACCGGGCTTCTCGCCGAGAGGCCACAGGTAAATCTTCCCCTTTTGCGTATCCACCACCCACTCGCCGGGCCTATCCAGAAAGTCGAGGGCATTCTCGACCACACAGGAGCCATCGCCAAATTCAGGAAGATTGTAGAAATGCGGCAGCGGCGCGATGGCATAGGTGGCGGGGAGGGTGGTCCGGGCCACGCCCTTTTCCGCGTCCACCGATTCGATGGGCAAGTAGTTGATGGTGAACCCGACGTGGGGAAAAGCAAAGATCTCGATGTCCTCCAGGTTCGGCCAGTCGCGCAAGGCGCCCTTCGGGAAATGGACTATCCGCCTATCTGCTTCTATCATCTTCTTCCAGTGAACGCCGCCATCGCCCGTCGTGGTCCCCCCCGACGGCGTGAAAGCGGCCGAGCGTGCCCGAGGCAGACGGTTCATGCCATCGTAGAGGGTGTAAAAGCGTTTCTTCCCCTTGGGCAGTTTCGGAATATCGGCGATCCAAACCTTGCCCCGGGCCTTCTCCGACAGCGCAGAGGCAGCGTCCCCCAGCCGCTCCCAGCCCAACACAGGCACCCCCGCGCTGAAGACCGGTTC
>JABMPG010000471.1 GCA_013203855.1 bacterium | reverse complement strand
CACATTGACCGTGACATCTTTCCACCAGTCCGCCGGGTCCACTTCCCAGACGGCGCCGATGGCATGAAAGCGGCCGGCGTTGTTGAAGAGAACGTCGATCTGCCCGAATTCGGCGAGGGTCTGGCTGACGAGATTCTCGACCTGATCGCGGTCAGTAACGTCGGTCGGGATGGCGCGCGCCTGGACGCCTTCCTTCTGGGCCAGGGCGGCGGTCTCGATCACTTCGGCCTGACTGCGGGCGGCGCAGACAACATTGGCCCCCTGCCTGGCGAATTCAACGGCAATGGCCCGGCCGATGCCGCGCCCCGCGCCGGTGACGATGGCGGTCTTTCCTTGGAGTTCCATGGGAGGTCCTTTTCTGAGTTTCCGTTTCGCTTTGCAGATTGGCACGAGAGAAGCGCGACCGCAAGCCATGTTTGCAGTCCGGTCTTCAGGCGGTTATGACCCATCATTTCGGGGACCATCACGTGGGTGCGGGAGAGTATCGAACCGATAGGTCGGTTCGGCGTGGCGGTTGCAGGCAGTGGCCGGGCGTTACTCGGAGAGCCACCTCACGTCATCTACGTGCAGCAGGCGGACCTGCTCTTCGTTGGTGGGTTGGAGGGGCTGGCCGTTGACGGTGTTCTTGCGCAGGACGACGTCGCGGGTGCTCCAGAGTTCGAGGATGCGGTCGATCCGGCAGTCAGAGATTGTGTTGTTTTCGATGAGTATCCCGTTGGGGCCGTAGCTTTCGGCTGGCTCGATGCCAAAACTCTCCGGGCCGCGGCGCTTGAAAAGCATGCAGATAATGCCGGGGGCACCCCTGCCGACGGCGCAGTCCCGGATCGTGTTGTTGCGGATGATGATATCCGAGGCGTAGAGGCCGTTGGGGTACTGGGCTTCGTTAAGGAAGAGGATCGCGGCGGAGCTGGTGCCCTGATAAAGATTGTCCTCAATCACGCCTCGTCTCGCGCGGAAGACACTTCCGAAGCGCCGGATGCCCTCGAACCGGCAGTGACGCACCACGAAATCGCCGCAGGACTTGCTGCGGTTCCAGATCTGGTCAACGTACTGAATCCCGCCCTCCGTATCGAGTCCGGCCGGCATCTCCCGATCGAACTGGACCTGCCAGTCCGTGCCGACCTTCTCGACCTTCGTCACGTTTGCTTCGATGAGGATCGCGCCCGTCTCGGGATGGAAAAGGCTCACCTCGTTGCCCGGCTCCAAGTCGAAGTGGCCGGGCTTGACGAGAAGCCGGTTCGCCACCCCGCCGGGATGGGCCTCTCGGATGATCATGGGCCGCGAGTAGAGCGCCACGGCATCGTCGCCAATGCCCTTGAATCCACTCGCTTCGATCCAAGGCCCGATCTCGTTGGCGCGCATATGCACGCCGTCCGCGTTGCCCTCCCACCAGCGCCCCTCCTTGATGGCCGACCGGCAGTGGAGCAGTTTCATCTCCGAGCAGGCAATTGCGGCATAGTGCAGTCCGCCGATGCCATAGTTCGTGAGGTCGAAGCACGTCACGTTCTCCGAGGCATTGGCGTAGATCAGAGTACTTCCGCCCCGATTCTGATGGACGAAGCGGTCCCCCGGCTCAAAGTCGTGAGCCTGGAGGCGCGGATCTCCACCGGAAATCACTGTCTTTCCGCCGTCGACGTTGTAGGAGGGTGCGTTGAATTGGAGAATGAAGCGTCGATCCTCTACCTTGCGGATCTTCTCCATGTTGAAACCGTAGCTGCTTCCGACTGCGCGTTTCAGCTGGCCATCGATCTTCGGATCCAGCAGATGCAGAGAATTCGCCGCCGTGCGCTGGAAAGGGTTGTCATACGTGGGGAAGCCGGGCGAGATTTCCACCTCTACTTCTCCCGTCTCGGCGTCCGCCTTCAGAACGCGGCCCTGGGTGAACACCATCTGTTCGGGAAAATCAATTGTGAACCCCTGGATGGAAACCTTGCGACTCCCGTTGATCTTCCCGAAAGATAGGGTGGCCTCCATCAAGTGGACGGTGGAGCCGTTGCCGTTCACAATGAGCCCGTTCGCATTCTCAATGGTGAAAAACGCATCAGCCGGCCCGCGGCCCCGATAAAGACCTTTGGGGAAAACGACCTCGACGGACTTGCCATCTTTATTGAGGGACACGGCACGGTCGATGGCGGCCTGCACGGCGGGCTGATGGTTATCGCTGGCGGGGTCATATTCGACTTCGACGGTTTCGTCGCAGGGAATGACAGAGAAGGAGCCCGGCTCGGACCAGGCGCCGGGCGCTTCGCCATAGGCAATGGCCCGGACGCGCCAGTTCAACGTCTCCTTCGGCAGAGGCTGGTCGGGCACATAGCGGTTGAGGTAGAT
>JABMPG010000470.1 GCA_013203855.1 bacterium | reverse complement strand
GGTTCTCATGTACGTTCTGAATGTTCTTGCCCCTATTGCGCTGATCGTGGTGTTCGGGATTGGTTTGCGGAAGGGAAATTTTGCGCGGCCTGGTTTTTTTCGGGAGGCGAATCGTCTGGTTTACTGGGTGGGTCTTCCGGCTCTGTTGTTTCAGAAGACGGCCGGGGCCCAAGTGGAGTTGGGCGTGGCCCTGAGGATATTTGGGGTGCTTCTGGCTGGCGCGGGAGCGTGTCTGCTCTTGGGTTTTTTGCTCGGGCGGGTTCTGGGGTTTCCTCGTCGGAGCCAGGCGAGTTTCATGCAGGGGGCCTATCGTGGGAATTTGGCCTATGTGGGTCTGCCGGTGATTCTTTTTTCTTTTGCGGGGCTGGGGGATGAGGGGGCGCGGGAGATAGAGGCGATCGCGGTTCTGGCTATCGCGCCACTGATTCCTTTGTATAACGTGGCGGCGGTTCTGGTGCTCTTGTGGGGCCGGCCGGCCGAGGCGAGGCGGGAGGGAGAGGGGGTCGGGCACATCGTCTTTCAGGTCTTGACAAATCCGTTGCTGGTGGCTTGCGTGGCCGGGCTGGCGTGGTCGCTGACGGGCCTGGGGCTCCCGCTGATTTTGTCGCGTTCTCTGACGGTGGTGGGGAATCTGGCGATGCCGCTGGCGCTCCTGGGGATTGGGGCGTCTCTGACGCGCCGCTCAGTGACGGGGAATCTGGTGGGGGCGGCGATGGCTTCGGCGATCAAGTTGATTGCCGGGCCGGTGGTGGGTTATATGCTGGGCCGTGCGATTGGTCTGGGTCCAAATGAACTTCGGATCGCGATGATCTATCTGGCGTGTCCGACGGCGATTATGTCTTTCGTGATGGCGGAACAGATGGGCGCCGATTCGGAACTGTCCGGGAGTATCGTGGTCCTCACGACGGTGCTCGCGTTCCCGGTTCTGGCCCTGGTGCTGATACTGACGGCTGGTTGATCCTCAGGAGGTCCTCATGTTTGCCTCTCCCTATCTCAAAGGCGGTTACACCCGCGTGTACTGCCCGGGTCCCGACGTCTTCCCGGGGCCGGATTCCCCCAGTTTCCGGGTTGGCGAGTCCTGTCGGGATTGGGTGCCGAACGATCACACCGTGCTGAAGGGGCGCGATGGCCGATGGCACGCCTTCGGGATCACGCATCCTCAGCCTCCGCCGGGGGCGAATGTGCATGAGGCGGAGTGGTTGTCTTTTCACGCGGCGAGTCCGGTAGGGAATCTGAAGGATCATCTGCGGGAGGGGGCGTGGGAAGACCTGCCGAAGATTCTGCCTCCCGAGGAGAGGCCGGGGGAGATCCGGGAGAACCATGCGCCGTTTATTGTCGAGCGGGATGGGGTCTATCATATGTTCTACGGACCGAACCCGATCCGGTTGGCGGTGTCGGAAGATCTCTTTCACTGGGAGCCCCGAGGGGCGGTTTTCTCCCAGGATGTGGGCGCGCGCGACCCGAACATTCTGGCGCATGAGGGGCGCTACATCATGTGCTACTGTTCGAGGCAGTCGGTCCTCGCGCGGGTTTCGAATGATCTGCTCCACTGGGGCGATCCCGTGGAGATATTCCGGATGCGCGTCCAAGGCTATCCGGAGTCGCCTTTTCTGGTGGAGCGCGCAGGCTTGTTCTATCTGTTCTGGTGTCTGTGGGACTATGACGGGAGCGAACCTTACAATGACAACACCTTTGTGTTTGGCTCGGAAGACCCGCTGGATTTCAACGAGTCCCCGCAGGTGGGGCATATCAGGGCACATGCTCCGGAGGTTTTCCGAGATGAGTCGGGGGGCTGGTTTATTTCGAGCGCGGAGCGGCCCCGGCGGGGAGTGAGTATCGCTTCGCTGAGGTGGGGTAGCCGTTGCTCAATCGGTTTTCAGGGATAGGCAGAGGTTCCAGGTGTCGACAATGCCTTGGTGGCCTTCGCCTTTTCCTCGGATGGAAACGGCGGCGAAGAGGTGGGTGGGGCGGTTGCTCTGGATGAGGAGCTGGGGCCGCTCGAAGTTGTCGAACACCTCGTGTACGCCATCTTCGAAGAGAACGGTGCGGGAGTAGGCTTTGGGGGGATCGGAGATGTTCCAGTCGACGCCTTCCGGGGATGAGGCGTGGATGCCGCCTCCTTTTTCGCCGCAGATTCCTCCCCGCATGTCTTTCATAATGAGTTGAAATTGGTCTCCGGAATGCCAGATGCAGGCGTCTTCGACATGATCGCCGGTGGCGTCGAAGTTGAAGATGGGCTTGTCGGTGAGGCGTTCGTAGGGACCGTCGAAATGGGGGGCTTTGGCCACTCCGAGACGGAGGTGGTCATCGGGTTTTCCAATGGCTTTGTAAACGAGGAGAACGCTGCCGTCTTCGAGGACGCAAGGGGCGGGATTGCAGTTCATCTGGCCGTCCCATCTGCCCGGTTCGGGGGGGAGGATGGGGTGGTCGCGTCGCTTCCAAGGGCCGAAGATGGATTTTGCGGTGGCGAGTCCGATGCGTTGGTTGAGTCGGGCCTGGGTGTGGCCGAGGGGCTTGTCTTCGGCGATGGGGTGGTCGGGAGTGGGGAGGGGGTGGTCGTAGGTCGTGCCGGTGTAGTAGAGGAGGTAGGTGTCGCCGCACTTGTGGATGGTTGGATTGTGGGCCATGCGGGCGTCCCAGTAGTCCCCTTCATGGGGTCCGAGGACGACTTCCTCGAAGGCATAGGGGCCTTCGGGCGTGTCGGATGATGCGCGAACGACGGTGGAGTTGGTGACCCAGTTGGGCCAGAAGGGGAGTGTTCTGGACCAACTCGAGGCGAACATGTGGTAGCGGTTGTCTTCTCCGCGGATGACCGAGCCGCACCAGACCCAGTTGTCTTTCCGGGCGAATCCGCCGTTGCGGGGGGCGGGGAGAAGTCTGTCGATGAATGCCATGTGTTGATCCTCTCGACGGGAAACTTGATTCAGAGAGGCAGAATAGCCGGATACGGGAGCAAAATCAACGAAAGGCTTGGGAAATCCGGAGGCGAGTGCACGGACTCCTTGACTCCGGGTCGCGGCGTTGCCATGCTGGGACAGTTGCCGTGTGTACAGAACTTCCTTACGAGGTGGGGTCATGATCGATCTGCGTGGGGACTATTTTTACCGGGATGGAAAACCGTTCTGGCCGATTGGGTTCAATTACTGGCCTTCGCGTACGGGGGTGCATTGCTGGAAGATCTTCGACCGGGCGGAATGGGACGAGGATTTCAAGGCGATGCGTGAGGCCGGTTTCAATACGGTGCGGATGTTCCTGCTCTGGGAAGATTTTCAGCCCGAGGAAGAGCGGGTGGACGAGGAGAAGCTGGGGCGGTTGCGGGAGGTGTGTGAGGTTGCGGATGAGCACGAGTTGCTTCTGATTCCGACACTTTTTCAGGGGTGGATGAGCGGGACGAATTTCGATCCGGCGTGGCGGAAGGGGCGCAACCATGTGCGGGATCGGCAACTTCGGGGGGCGATGGTGAGGCTGGCGAGGGCGGTGGCCGAGACGCTGAAAGAGGCGGGTAATATTCTTGCGATCGATCTGGCAAACGAGATCAACGTGATCTGTCCGGATGTCGATGAGGAATCGATCGAGAGTTGGACGTCGGATCTAGCCGAGGCGATTCGGCAGGGCCGGCCGGGGACGGTGGTGATGAATGGCGTGGGGTCTTTTGCCTTCAGCGGGCGTTCCAAATGGACATATCCGGCGCAGAAGGTGGATGTTCACTCGATGCATGGGTACCCGGTTTTCAGTACGCCGTTGCAGATTGGGCGTCTGGGCGGGTTTCGGGCGACAACACTGTTCGGCCATATGACCGCTTTTCCGAGGGCTTTCGGCCCGGTGATGCGTCAGGAGTTCGGGACGGCGATTGGGGGAGAGGGCCTGGTTCTGGGCGATTTTGTGAAGGCGAGCTGCATGGCGACGTGGTTGGCGGGGGCGAATGGTTTTCTTTACTGGTGCTGGCGTGATTTCACGAGCAAGGAATTGCCCTATCGGAAGGATCCTTTCGAGGCTTCTCTGGGATATGTGGATGGGGATCTTCGCAAGAAGGAATGGGCGCGGGGTTTCGATGCCTTTCGGGATTTCTTGTATGATAATGGGGGGCTTGTTCCGGCGCGGCCGGGTGTGGCGATTTACATCAGCCGACGAGTCAAGCAGGGCGGGGCGTCCGTGGATGCGATTCTGGCGGCGTGCTATGAGAACCTGATCGCGAACGGGCTTCAACCGGTGTGGACGGCGGAGATTCGGGATGATTATTCTCTACTGATCGTTCCGTATGGGGACCTCGAGGTGGACGAGATCGAGGCGCTGGACGGGTATGTTTCCAGAGGGGGAAAGTTGATCGTCTCAGGCCTGTCCTTCCGGACGTGTTCTCGATATTGGGAGGAGTTGTCCGGGACGCGGATGGGGGATTTGCTGCGGTGTCCGCAGGGGTACGATCTGATCTGGGGGAGCGATCATTACGAGTTGGAGGGCGGGTTGTATGGAGAGAATCCCTACCCGGTGATGCAGGCGGTGGGGGAGGATGTGCGGGTTCTTTTGAAGATGGAGGATATTCCGGTGGCGTTCTCCCGTCCCAGGGGAGAGGGGGCTTTTGTGCAGTTCGCTTTCCCCCTGGTTTCGACCCAATCGACGGGGGTGGACACGGCATTGCTGGCTTTTTGGCGGCGTCTGATCGAGGCGTCGGGCTATGAGCCTCCGTTCCGGATATCGCCGTGGTTCTGTCAGGCGGGGCTGGTTGAGAACGAGGCGGGGGAGCAAAAGGTTCTGGTGGTGAATCACAGCAGCCATTCGACGGTGGCGCGGGTTCGATGGGTCGACCGGGTTGTGGAAGTCGAGTTGGGATCGCGTTGTTTTGAACTGGTTTCGAGGTCCGATGGATAGCGGAAGCGCTGCGCCCTGACTCAGGCCTGGAGAGCCTTCTGGACGTTGGGCGCGGTGTCCTCGGGTTTGACGTTGTACCAGGCGCTGAGTATCCGGCCGTTCTGATCGATGAGGAAGGCGGAGCGGTTGATGCCCATGTAGGTTTTGCCGAAGCGCCGTTTCTCTGCCCAGACTCCGTAGGCTTCGGCGATTTCGTGGTCGGGATCGGAGAGAAGGGGGAATCCGAGGTTGTATTGTTTGTCAAATTTCTGTTGCTTGTCGGGCTGGTCGGGGCTGATTCCGATGACGGCGACGTTTAGGTCGGAGAGGTCGGGTTGGGCGTCGCGGACGCTGCATGCCTGGGTGGTGCAGCCGGGGGTGTCGGCCTTGGGATAGAAGTAGAGGAGGATGTTGCGGCCTCGGAGGTCGGAGAGGCTGAGCGACTTGCCGTTCTGGTCTGGGAGTGTGAAGGGCGGTGCCAGGTCTTTCGGCTTGAGGGTGGACATATGGGTATCTCCTTCGTCGGTATCTCAGGATCGGCTGCTTCCGCTTGAAGGTTGATTATCGCCCAAGTGGGCGATGGGACACCATTGGAATCTGGACAGCAGAAACGAATCTGTGCAAGTCCACACTTCGAGACTGCCAAATCTGGCAGTCGGGGCCAGCAAAGCGCTTGCAGGCTTCTTCCGTCGCCCCTTTCGCGTTCAGGATCTGCAAGTGTTTTCCCGTCCGCGCAGTAGAGTCATTCCCGATCCGAAGAGCGGATTTGAAGTGCCGCTACAGGAACTCTTCTTTCCCCTCTTCCCTCATCTTGGCGAGAAGTTCCTTGACGTCCTGCACGCGGTCGCGCTTGCATATCAGGAGCGAGGAATCGCAAAGCGCCACGACGAGATCTTCGAGGCCCAGGAGCGCGATGACGGGGTCGCTCCCGTCGCACCGTGCGCCCGTCTTCCCTACTTGCTCCGCAATATCGGAGGACTCGCCATTGTAGATGATACAGCGGCGTGAATCGATGCTGATTGTGTTTCCTATCCGGATGTTGTCCTCGGCGTCGGGTGAACTGTGGCGCGCGAGAGCCTCCCATGTGCCCATGTCTCCCCAGGCGAATTCGGCCGGGATGGCACAGAGGTTGTCCACTTTTTCGAGGAGAGCGTAATCGATGGAAATCTGGGGCCATCCGTCGAATACCTGCTGAACGGCGTCTTCCCAGCGGGTTGGGTCTTCTATCCGGGCGAGACGTCGGGCCCCGGCCGAGAACTCGGGAGCGTGACGATCGAAGGCGGCCAGGAGGGTGGAGCAGCGCCAGAAGAAGAGGCCGGTGTTCCAGTGGAATCGACCTGATTCGAGGTATCCGCAGGCGGTTTCCTGGTCCGGTTTTTCGCGGAAGGAGAGGACGTGATGGACCTTGCCTCGTGCATCGTTCTGGCGGACAGGGCCGATTTCGATGTAGCCAAAGCCGGTGTCGGGGCAGTGCGGCAGGGCTCCGAATGCCATCAGAACGTCATGAGTGCGCACGTAATCCAGTGCCAGATCGGCATTCCGGTCGAAGGCTTCGGGACGGTCGATGAGGCAATCGGTGGTGAGAACGGCCATCGTGGTATCCGGTCCGTGACGTTTGAGAACGACTCCGGCGGCGAAGGCGAGGCATGGCGCGGTGGATCGTCCGGCGGGCTCGATGAGGATATCTTTTTCGGGGAGAGAGGGGAGAAGGGATTGAATGCCGTCCTTGAGGTCGCTGCCTGCCACAACGTAGACGCGCTGGACGCCAGGGATCGAGCGGGCCCTTTCGACCGCCTCAGAGAGCATAGGGCCTCGTCCGGAGAAAGACAGGAATTGCTTTGGGAAGTAGAAATGGCTCAGAGGCCAGAGCCGTTCCCCCATGCCTCCTGCCATGACAACCGCTACGCGCATTTTGCCTCCAGGGATAGAATCAGTTTTTGGGGGCCAGTCGGGCCGTTTCCTGTTCGATTAGATCCAGCGCCTCGTTGGGGGTCTGTGCGACGAGATAGTGGCCGAGAAACTCCTTACAGGCGAAGCCCTGCTGGAGCGCCTGGTCGAACTGCTCGAGCAGGGGGCGATAGTAATTGTTGATGTTGAGGATCACGCAGGTTTTCTGATGCAGGCCGAGGAGACGGTGGGTGATAGTCTCGAGGATCTCCTCGAAGGTGCCGAATCCGCCAGGGAGGGCGATGAATCCATCGGCCCTTGCGGCCATTGTGGCCTTTCGCTGGTGCATGTCCCGCGTGACGATCAACTCGTCGACCGTTTCCATCGCCAGTTCTCGTGCCTTGAGGACTTCGGGTATGACTCCGATCACCCGCGCTCCTCCGTCGAGACAGGCCTGGGCGACGGTGCCCATCAGGCCGACCTTGCCGCCGCCGTAAACCAGCGTATGCTTTCGCAGCGAAATTGCCTCACCCAGTTCACGGGCGGCCGCAACGTACGCCTGGGGAATGGCGGAACTGGAGGCGCAGTAGACACAGATTGACAGGGGCACGGTGAACGACCTTTCGGAAAAACACCTTCCCGGCATGATAGGTAACTCCCACGAGTTCTTCAATCGGAAACGGGTGAGGTTTTTCGGCGAATCGAGTCCGCCATCAGGATCAGCGCCAGCGCAAGCAGCGTGAGAAGGGTGACGCTGCCTCCGATCCGGTAGCCGGCTGGGGAGTAGGTCAGGACGGTCGGGTAATCGCTTTCGGGCTCCAACGGAGCCAGCAGGAAGAATCCGTTCACCCGACGGGGCCATCCCCACTCGCGTAGGGACGCCATCGGGATCGATCCCAGCCCGACTCTCCAGCCCGCTCCGGCCGGCACGGCCAGAAGGCAGGGGATCAGGCCTTGCGTGTCGGCGTGGGCCGCACGGGCTCGTTTTGCCTTGGGTGTCTTCTGTTGCCAAGAAAGGTGGAATTGCCCTGGCCGAACCATGTGGACATTCACCGCGAGGGCGTTTGAGACAGATTCCACATTCTCCGGAATGCTCCAGGCGTAATCTCCCCCGCACCAGGTTTCGAGTTCGGGACGAAAATCCGCGCTACCGATTCGTTCGCGCCATTCCTCCACAGACAGGTCTTCCCAAGGTCTTCCTATAGGCGTGACCTTCTGGGGTACCTGGGCGAGAGGAATCGGTGTGTCGCGAGCAATGAGTTTTCGCCCGTTCAAAATTCGAAGCACATGCCACCCGTCGGGAACAGGCGTTTCGGTGTTCAACTCGTAGTAGTTCTGCGCGAAAAGTCGGGAAGTTGTCAGGGAGTAGAAGAAGCCGGTCGCGTCCAGGAGTCTCTGGTAATCGCCGTAGACGACGGGATGGTATCCGTGAACGGATCGTATGCCGATCATCATGGGGCGGTTCGAGAGTTCGCGGTTCTCCGAGATCATGGTGGGTAACGGATCGTTTCCAGCCGTTCGGAGAACGGAGTCGTCCACCCAGTTTGGGCTTAGAAAGGTCTCGAGTCCTTGGGTTCGGTCTCTGGGGAGGAACCGGCGAATCTGCGTGCCGCCATCCAGCAGGGCGACCGCGAGGAAAGCGAGGAGGAGCAGGATGAGCGCCCTCTTTCGGGGGGCTTTCCATACGGCGAGAGCACCAAGCGCCAGAGCAAAGCACCCGCCGGTGAAGAAGACCAGAACGTGGAGCAGAGATCGCGACATGTAGAGCCAGGTCACACGGCGAGCCAGCGATTCGGCGTGATCGAGATCGAATTCCAGTCCCGGATCGAGCGCGGCGTGGAGACGGACCAGAAGAATGACGGCTGTGGCGGCGATAACACCCAATCCGATGGCGGTTCCGGCTGCCTTCAGATAGAACCGGCGCCCCCGGTCGCGGAGTTGTCTCAACGCCGCTTCCGTCCCGAGCGCGGCCAGGACGAACAGGGCGAGATGGGCGCCGATCATGAAGGTGGCGGGGGAGCGGAAGCGGGAGAGCCCGGGCACAAGAAAGTGCGCGAATTTGAAGAAGGGGAGAAACGCGCCCGTCGAGATTCCGACCGATAACACAAAAACGCCCAGGAAGAACCAGCGTTTCCGATCCCTTGCGAGGAAAACGCCCGCCAGGGCCAGCAGCACGGCCCAGATGCCGGCATAGTCGCTCACCAGCCGCTCGGCTCCGCCTCCATCGGGGCCTGCGTGCCAGCGGCCCAGGTAGTAAACGGGCTGGTCATCGTTGAGAAAACCCCCAAAGCAGAGACTGTCATTGCGGAGGGTGGAGTCGCCCCGGAAGGAAGGCAAGGCGAGTTCCAGAATCTCCTCGGGAGGCAGCCCCCCAAAGGAGGCGGTTTCGATGTCCACTCCGCCGGACCGGTTCGAGATTCGAGCCATCTCGATGGCGGGCACCATCTGGACCGCCGAGAGCCCGACCATCAGAGCTCCCGCCACGGCGAAAAAGAGGATGGCCCGTAGGCTCACGCGGGCATGCCCCGGTTCTCTGGCCAGCCAGCGGGCGAGGCGACAGGCTCCTACGTAGAGGAGGCAGATGCAGAATGTCGCGTAGAAAATCTGGGCGTGTGAGGCGAGGAGCTGCAGCGCCCACGCAGCGGCGAGTCCGAGGGCGGGCAGAAATCCGGGGCGTCGGGCCAGAACGACGGCCGTCGCGATGGCCCACGGAACCCAGGCGATGGCCTGAACTTTTGCCAGATGTCCGGGGAAGGCGAGGGTGGCCACGTGGGCGCCCCCTGCGTAGAGAAGCGCGGTCAGAAAGGCGGCGGGGCAGGATACCGGGAGGCTCCGGGCGAGTATGTAGAAGCCGACAGCGCCAATCACCAGATGCAGCGCGTACTGCGATGTCAGGGCCAGCGAGGTCGGCAGAAGGATGGAGACCCAGGCCGGAGGATAGAAGGGGCAGAAGGCGAAGGATGCCACGAAGGGCCAGCCCCCGAACAGATAGGGATTCCAGAGCGGGACGTGCCGCGTCTCCAGAAGCGACTTCCACCCCCAATCCCACATGAGATAATCGTGGGTGAAGGTGTCGTGGCCGGCGAGGAAGACATCGGGAGTCCAGAAGTCATGGAAGAGCAGGGCGGCAAAGGCTGCGGCTGCCACGATGGTTCCGACACACCAGGCCGTTTCTTGTTTCAGGCGCAAAGTCTCGACCGACTTTCACGAAATTCCCGTTCCATTCGACGCGAGGGGTATTTCAGCACTTCTATTGTTTCAGATCACAAATCGCCAGGTAAACCAGGCGGTAGGCTAGATTGAGGTCGTGGAGAATCTGATCCTGCTGCTGCCCAAAATCGAGCCGGCCCTCCGCGACCTGCTCGTGCAGGCCGCGCACGTTATCGGCCACGGTTAGAAGGCGCTCGACAGGAAGATTGTCGGACCCACGGGCGAGGATCTTGGCCAGGTCCATTAGAAAAGCGCTGAATTCCTCCTCCGCGGGCGCGAGGTCGGCCATATTTTCAAATAGCACGCAGACCGACCGGATCGGGTCGGACTCGAGCGGGAAAGCGGGGGTGTCGAATGCGACGCGTTGAGTCGGATCGAAGCCGGGCTGATCCCAGTTCTCGAATCGCGTCACGAAGCCGGGGAGCGGC
>JABMPG010000469.1 GCA_013203855.1 bacterium | reverse complement strand
GTCTTGAGAGGGGAGGCGGAACAGGACATGGGGCATGAGCACCTATCGGGAGAGATTTGACACCGAAGGCACTGTAATGTCAAGCACTGCAACTTGTCTAGTTTTTATTTCTAGACTTTGAGAAGTTCCTGACCTCTCGCGACAGCACGAAGGTCTTCAGCCCGGAAGGCATGACCCGGACGGCCAGGTTGCGCTGCTCATCGTCGAAGTAATAGACGCCAGTCCGCTTCTCGTCGGGGCATCTGAGAGATTCGACTGCCGCCTTGGTGAAATGAACTTTCTTGTCTTCGGTCGTGATTCTCGCCATGGCAGAACACCTTTTGGAGGGGATCTTGTGGCTTCGATTTGCCCGGTTTTGCCCGGTTTGAAACGGAATCACGGGAAAACCGCCGGTAACCAGACGAGATGGACGATAGAGGATGTGCCCTTATTTTACAAGGGTAAAAGGCACTACTCGGAACCACGCGGAAAAGCGCGGAATTGCCCCAAGTCGATGCTTAGGATCTTGTGGCTTCGGCCGTGGGGGTTCAAGTCCCCCCGCTCGCACCATGACTTGCCGCACTGACATGAACCGGGGAATAGGCTCAATGACAGCCTCTTGCTGACTTGCGAGTCCATCGCCGGGGCGTTGGACCGCCGGAGGTTGCGGTGGAAGTGATTCCTTTCCTGCCCCGGCACATCGCACCCGCTTCGGACCGATCGGTCTTGCCTACCGCTCTTTCTTCCAGGAACACTGCCCCTCCTGGCTCTACGGCATCGCTGCCACCACCATGTGGGAACCGTGGAATATCTATTCAAAGAAGAACGGATTCGGCAACGCCGAGAAGAACTCCTTCAACTTGAGCAACAACTTTAGAGAAACGCTCTACTGGCGACTGGCTTCCCTACCTCGGAACCTTCTCCAGCCGCCGAAACCTCCACAGCAGCAGAAAAAAGAAGAGAACATTCCCATACCACGCCGCCAGAATCGGTGGCATGATCCCCATCCGCCCCAAACGATTCGCCGAACCATAGAACGCGTACCAGAAAACAATACAGAGAATAGCCAGACCAAACTCCAGGACCAAGGACCGGATGCTCGACCGCACCGCAAAAGTATAGCCAAGCATCCCGAGAAAAAACACCGCCAGCGGAAAGGCCGCCTTACCGTACATCTCCGTCTTCAGCCGCCGATAGTATTCCCCCTGGTTGCGCTCGCCCTGGATCGCCACGAACTCCCTCAACTCCGCGAAGTTCATCTCCTGGTCGCGCCGGTTCGTCGCGAGGAACCGGTCGAGATCCTCTTCCATCGCAATCTCGGTCGTGTCATAGTGCCGACGCTCGGCGAGACGCCCATATTCGTCGAACCGCATCACGATCGCGTTGTGGAAACGCCAGAAAAGACGCTTTCTCCCCTCCGGCTCGTCGTCGGGAACCTTTTCCCCCAGATACTCGGCCCAGTCCGCGTCGATGCGCCGCCTCATCACCCGCACGCCCACCGGCGAGGTCCCCACATCCGTGATGGTCGGAGCCTCCATCAGGTTCGCCTGGCTGTCAAACCGCTCCATCGTGTAGAACCGGCTCCCCTTGCCCTTGGTCGTGATATTCTTCGCGGTCGTCAGCTTCGTGTGCGGCTCACCCTTGATCTTCACCTTTTCGATATACCGCGCACGCAACCAGCACCCCGGCAGAACCCGATCGTTGACGTAGAAAACAAGCGCCGTGAGCAGAATCGCCGCCACCAGAAGCGGCACCGCGAGGCGAAGGTAGCTCAACCCGGAAGCATGCATCGCGAGCAGTTCTTTGCGCTTGGCCATGGCCCCCACGCCAAACATCATCGCTAGGATCACCGAAACCGGAATCACCTGAACCAGTTCCAGCGGCAGCCGGTTCAGGAAAAACATCACTACCCAGTAGGGCGCGGGATCATGACTCAGCACTTCCGCCAGCTCGCCCAGCACATCCTTCAGCAACAGGATCAGCGCGAAGAGAACCAGAATGGCGAAGAATTTCTTGAGAAACTCGCCCAGGATATATCGATCCAGAATTCGCATCTTCGGAAGACTCAGAAAGCTCCTTTGCTCAGGAGAACAGCCGGAATGGTGCGGATGAGGATTTCGATATCCAACGCAAGGGACTGATTCTTGACATAATAGAAATCATACTCGAGATTGAAGTGCAGGGGCAGATTCTTTCTCCCCGCAACCTGCCACAGCCCGGTCACCCCCGGCTTGACGCGCAGCCGCGCCTTCTGCCACTCCACATAGGTCTTCACGATGAAAGGCATCTCGGGTCGCGGGCCCACCAGGCTCATGTCCCCCCTGAGCACATTGAGAACCTGGGGTATCTCGTCCAAACTCGTCTTGCGCAGGAAACGCCCGAACCGGGTCACCCGAGGATCGCTCTGATCCTGCGGCGCCTCGGCGTAAGGCTCGCTGTCCAGATACATGGTGCGAAACTTGTACATCCGGAAAACCCGCCCGCCC
The DNA here is from genome assembly GCA_013203855.1 of bacterium. Classification (GTDB taxonomy): domain Bacteria; phylum Sumerlaeota; class Sumerlaeia; order UBA8349; family UBA8349; genus JABMPG01. The sequence continues at coordinate 1,562 of JABMPG010000469.1, read as the reverse complement.
TGCCCGATCCGCTCATGCACGAACAGCACCGGCCCCCTCGAATCTAGCCGAATCAGAAGCGCGAAAAGCAGCGCGAAAGGCAGCATAACCAGCCCGAGAAGCCCCCCCGCCAGCAAATCCGCCAGACGCTTGACGAATAAATGCGCCGGCGTCAATTCGCTGCCCCGGAAGGCCACCACCGGCAACCCGATGATTTCGTCCACCTTCGCCCGGTTCACAATCACATAAAGCATGTTCGCCACCACTTTGCAGGCGACGCGACTGCTACGTTGGATCCCTTCGATCAGGCCGAACATCTGATCTTCTTTCATCTCTGGAGCCGCGAAAAAAACCTCCTGCACTTGGTGGCGCTGAATCACCGGGATCAGACTATCCAAGCCCCCCAGTGCCGGATAGCCATAGATCTCATCCCGAACGTCGTCGGCATAGGCCTTGATAAAGCCGATCATCTTGAAACCAATGTCCGGATGCTCCCGCACCCGAAGCATGGTCTCCTTGCCCAGTTCCCCGCCTCCCACCACCAGAACCCGCACCCGGCCATGCCCCGACTCGACTGCGCGCCGCTTGACGTAGCGGAACACGCTCCGCGAGACAAACAGGTACCCCGTCGCCCCGATCACGAAGAAAACAAGAACGGCCCGGCCGAAATCCGGCTTGAAAATCAAATTATGAACCGTGCAAGCGATCCCCATCCAGACAATCGCCCACACGATCGAACCCACACGGTTCAAACTGGCGATCCGCTCGTGATGGGCATAAAACTTGAAATACCGCAAAATCAGAAGCCAGACCACCAGCAGGACCGGAAGAGCACGCACATAGGCCACCCGAGGATTGAGAACCGCCGAGAAAAGTACCGGCGGATTCAACGTCTCGCGCAACGAATAGGCCCCCAACCACAAAACCCAGAGTGCGACCGTATCCACTACGATCAGAATCAAGGTGAGAAAGGGGCTGCGCCACACGCTCTTCATCCGGCTTTTTTAACGTGAGGCCCCATTTTTGTCAAAGTAATTCACGGAAAAGGCGCGCTGAGCCGTTCCTAACAGCTGTCAGGCTGCCTTCTGAATGCGCCAGAAAAGCGTGTGACCGATGCCCTCCCGGCCTCACACCGACCCCTTGGCCTCGGCTAACTCCGCCTTTGCCTCAGCCACCAACTTCATGAACCGCTGGCCATACTCGACATAATTTCGATACCGGACCGAATCCTCTGCCTGCACCGAATCATCGTGAAACACCACCGCCAGGTGGGGCTCCATCGAAATACCGCCATCGTAGCCCCTCGCCAGGAGATCCTTCACGGTCGCCCGAACATCCCCGTCGCCCTCCCCCGCAAAGGTGAAACGCGCCCTCCCACCGTTCGGATTCGACGCGTCCAATTCGAAAACCCCATCCTTGATATGAACGTAGGCGATATGATCCTTCACCTGCGAATAGAACTCCCACGACGACTGGCGCGGCCACGGCTGACCCTTGGCATAGTCCGGAGTAAAGACCGGATTACCAGTGTCATAAACCAGTTTCAGCCCCGGCACGTTCTCCAGCAACCGAAGCGTATAACC
>JABMPG010000468.1 GCA_013203855.1 bacterium | reverse complement strand
TCACCTCTCTGGCGTGCCCGAGATCACCGAGGGGCTGCTCAATCACGTCGAGGTGGCGATCCGGGCCTATGACCCCTGTCTGTCCTGCGCCACTCATGCGCTCGGGCGGATGCCCCTCGAGGTCGAACTTCGCGACTCTGAGGGTAATGTTCTGGATCGGAAGTCGACGAACTGATGAAAGGGAAGAGCCGGATTCTTCTCATCGGATATGGCAACCCGGGCCGCCTTGACGACGGCCTGGGGCCGGCGCTTGCCGCCGAGGCCGAAAAGTGGAACATCCCCGGTCTGACCGTGGAGTCGGACTACCAGCTCACGGTCGAGGATGCGGAACTGGTGGCCCGGCACGAGACGGTGATCTTCGCCGACGCGTCGGTGAACGGTGCCGAGCCCTTCGCTCTTGAATGGCTCGAACCGAAACCGACCCTCAGTTTCAGCACCCACAGCGTCGAAGCCGCCGCTGTGCTGGGACTGGCTCACCAGATGTTCGGCGCGAAGACAGCCGGTTACGTTCTGGGAATCCGGGGCTACATGTTCGACGCCTTCGAAGAGCGCCTGTCGGACAAAGCGAAAGAGAATCTGCGGGCTGCGGCCGAGTACATGAAAAAGACCCTCTCCGAGGGTTCTCTTCCTGAAAACGGAGTGCATGTCAACTAGGCTGCGAAAATCACCTGAAGGAGAGACGCGATGCGCGAGGGAAAGAACACGATTCTGTACATCGATGACGACCAGGACTATCTTGACAATATGCGGATGATCCTCGAGGCCAACGGCTATCAGATGCAGGAAGCGCTGAGCGCCGAAGAAGGCCTCCGCGTCTTCAAGGAATGCAAACCCGACCTGGTCATTGTCGATCTTATGATGGAAGAAGTCGACGCCGGAACCAGCTTCGTCAAGGAGATCAAAGCCATGGGCGCGAATGTTCCGATCTTCATGCTCAGTTCGGTCGGCCAGGAACTCAGCCAGGAAGTCTCCTACACAGACCTCGGCTTGGACGGGGTTTTCCAGAAACCCATCAACCCCACAACCCTGCTGAAAACACTCGAACACCGGCTCGCCTGAGCCCTACGCCTGTCGTAGAACTGAACTGCGGGAATCGCCGCTCGGAGCCCCTCTCCCCCGGCCGTTCCCGCGGTTTTCATTTGTTCCCCTCGTCTCCTCATTGTTCAATTTCTGATCTGCCATTTTTCATTCGACATTCCTGGCTGTTTCCCCGGTCCCCGCCCTCTCAATCATTTCAAGTGCCAGATCCTTCACCCCTTTCAGATCCAGTTTCCCTGTCCCTAACACAGGCAGTTCATCTACCGAGAAGAAATCCCGCTTGGCCGGCACCCACAGATTTGGCAGTCCTGAATCGCGTAGCGCCGCCCACGCCGCTTGCGGGTCTCCGGCTTTCGGGGTCAGCAGAACCACCAGCCGCTCCCCTTTTCGCTCGTCCGATACGGATGTCACGACCGCGACCTGATCGTCCGTGTCGAGAAACTCGTGCAGTTTTTCTTCGATCGCCTGATGCGGCACCATCTCACCCCCGATCTTGGTGAAGCGCGAAAGGCGGTCGGTGATCGTAACGAATCCGTCTTGTTCGATGTAGGCCATGTCGCCCGTCACATACCAGTCCCCACGCAGAACTTCGGCGGTGAGATCGGGCCGGTTCAGGTAGCCTTGCATCACGTTCGGCCCCTTCACCAGAAGCATGCCTTCTTCGCCGTGCCCCAGTTCCCGCTCGAAGTTCTCCGGATCGACCACCTTCATCGTCACTCCGGGGATAGGGCGGCCGATACTGCCTGGGCGGTGCGCCGCCTGTGAGACGCCGCCGACTTCGACATCGGGCAGGTTCACGCTGGCCACCGGAGAAAGTTCGGTCGTCCCGTAGCCTTCCATTGGGCGGATGCCGAACTTTTCCTCGAACGCATCGGCGGTTCTCGGGTTCAGCTTTTCGGCGCCTGTTATGACGATCCGCAGCGGGGAGAATTCGTCGGTCGAAACGCGCCGGGTGTAGGACTGCAAGAAGGTCGGCGTGCAGGCCAAGAGTGTGCATTCGTGCTTCTTCACCAGCCGGCCCACCTTCTCCGCCTCGAGCGGGTTGGAATGATAGGCTACCCGAACCCCCGCCAGCAGCGGCAGCCAGATCGCGATGGTGAACCCGAACGAATGGAAAAAAGGCAGAACCCCGCAGACCATTTCATCCGGCGCGAGACGAAACACCGCCTGGATTGACTGGGCGTTGGCGATGATATTGTAGTGACTCAGCACTACTCCCTTCGGGACGCCCGTGCTGCCGGAACTGAAAATGATGACGGCTGTGTGGTCCACGCCGTCTCGTCGGCTCGGGTCCGCCACCAGCCACCTTCGCGGCTTGAACAGCGCCTTGGCGAACGCCCTGATCTTCCTGGCGGTAGTCACCTCGCCACGCAGATCCTCCAGGCACAGAACCCCTGGAAGTTTCGGCATGGAAACTCGATCCAGAAACTCCTGTGAAGTGATCACATGTCGAATTCCGCACTGCTCAACCGCGGAAAGCAGAGAGTCTGCGGAGGTCGTATAGTTCAGGTTCACCGGAACCTTGCCCAGAAAGGACACCGCCACGTTCGCCAGCGCTCCCCCAACCGATGCAGGCAACAGCAGCCCCACGTTCTCGTCGTCCTTCACGCGCTCTTTCAGTACCTGCGCCAACGCCAGACTTGACGTCAGGGTCTCACCGAAAGACAGTTTTCGCCCGGTCGTATCGGCCATGCAGAATCGCCGCCACCTGGACCGGGCCACTCGGGCGAACTCGATCGGAAGGGACTGGTGGAAGACCCGATCCCGCTCGTAAGCCTCGGATTGCAGTTCCATCACTGCCTGTCGTGCGTCAAAGGCATGGGTTTCTGGAGAAAGAGGCTTGCCGAAAAGAACGGTCACGCGCCGTCGCAATGGCCGCGGAATCCGCCCTAGAATCCGCCCGTGGGAATAGCTCAGAAGAGAGCCCCATACCCCGTGCAGGCAGACCGGGATGATCGGATATGAGCTGCCGCGCGCGACGTACTCCATCCCGCGACGGAAGCCGTTGATATAGCCGGTCCGTGTCATGCTGCCCTCGCCAAACATGCACACGAGATAGCCTTCATCCAGGGCTTGACGGGCCGCCCGCAGGGAGCGCACGATTTCCTTCGGCGGGTCATCCAGCGAAATCGGAATCGTCTTCATCAGGCGGAACAGCCAGCCGAAAAGTGGGTGGTTATAGATGTCGCGGTACATGAGAAAGCGGATTCGGCGCTGGTGGGTTGCGCCGAGGAGGACGGCGTCCGCATAGGAGACGTGATTTCCCACCAAGAGAGCCGGTCCCTCGATTGGAAGGTTCTCCAGCCCCACCGAGTCGAGGCGATAGATGATCCTCGCGACCAACAGACCGACGAACCGAATCAGGAAATCGGGCAGAATCCAGACCACATAGATCGTGAGGCCCAGAGTGAGCACGCCAAGAACGACAAACCGATGCGCCGGATTGAGACCGATCATATCCATTAGAAGCAACAGCCCGAAGACAAGGAGTACGCCACAAAAGGAAAGAACATTTCCCGTCGCGATCAGTTCTCCGCGGATCTCCTTCGGCGCCGCCTGCTGAATGTAGGTATTCAAAGGAACAATATAAAACCCGCCGCCGATTCCCAACAGAACCATCAGGCCGATGGTCGCGTACAGTCCGAATGGGGTTTCGTGAAAAGGCATAGCGAAGGCAAGGAGCCCTAACGCGATCATCACCGCGCCGACCGGCACCAGGCCGATCTCGACGTTCCGGCGTGAGATAACCCCCGCCAGGTAGGACCCCAGGCCCATCCCAAAGGCCGGCGCAAGGAATAGATAGATGGAACTCGCCTTGCTCAGGCCGAGCATCAGATGCCCGTAGGATATGATCGTGAGCTGAACACCCGCTCCTACAAAGAGAAAGAACGCGACGGCGAAGAGGGAGAGAAAGAGATACCGATTCGAACGAGCCGCCTTGAGATTCCGACTGACGTCCACCCAGAACCAGGGCGAAAGGTTGCGTCCCTCCGAGCGCACACCGGTGTCTCGAACCAGCAGGCTCACAAGAAATCCCACGAGAGCCACCGCAATGAAGACGAAAGAAGCGGGGTAGACGGATCTCGTCGAGGCCCCCGGTTCCGTCGTGCCGAAG
>JABMPG010000467.1 GCA_013203855.1 bacterium | reverse complement strand
GGGTCGCCCGCCACGCCCCATGTCACCGGTCCCTGCTCTTCCGCGACCTCCATGATCGAGAGCGGCGTAGGCGTGTGACATTGCATCATCATCTTGGGCCCGTCAGGCAGGCGCTTGCGGTTGTACATCATGGGAAGGAGAAGTTCGTTGACCTGTTCGAGGGCGCTGCGGCGGAAGATCTGATAGCCGACGGCGAACTGCCCCTCATCCGAGGGAACGAAACGCATTCGGATTCGCGCGGTATGCTCCCCAGGAAGGAGGGCCCAGGTTGCCTCAAGAGACCCGGCCGGGGCGTCATGAAATTCAAGGGTCACGGCGTCGCCGGTCATGCGGGCGCTTCGGGGGATGAAACGCGTGGTCGGTCCGGCATTCCAGATGCCAAGGGAGGCGGCGGGGGATTTGGTCTTCAATGCCACGCCTCCGGCCTCGGCCCGGCAGGTCTGTCCCTCCGATGGCCAGGAGGGAGACTGCTCGACGTATTTGTAGGTCGTGTCCGAAGAAGCGCCGACGACCAGATAGGCCTCCGCGCCGGGGTCCGTCGGAAGCTGACGCCATTCGCCGTTTGCTTTGACTTCAAGGCGTGGGACGATGGTGTCGAGATTCTCCCATACGGCCGGAAGGAAGGAGATTCGCACGTGCTCGTTCTCCAAGACGGCGCGCGGCTTGGCGGCTTGTTTCACCGAGGGCTGCAGAACCGACAGGGGATGACCTTTCTGATAGTCAGGGAGGCGCATGGCTGTTTCCTTTCCGGAAAGCCCAGCAAACTTGGGACTGATACTCAGCGGCTTGGTCCTTGGCAGATCCTTCTGGCCTAGGGAAGTGGACGGCTGAAGCGCGGGGTCGCCGGTGAGAAGCACCGCGTCGACCCGGCCCCAGTCGTGCGAGATGTCATGGATGCCGATCAGGACCGGCCCGGCCTCCAGGGCGAAGATCCCGCCCGGCTCCCAAGTCCAGCCCGACTGTCCCGAATCGCCGAAGACTTCCATCGACTTCCTGCCACCCACAGACACTGTGCAGGTCCGGGTGCCGGGTTTCTGGTCGGGGAAATCCAGGGCGCGGACCCAGAGATGATAGTCGCCCGTTCGGGGAATTTCGACGGCGGTCGCGGCGGGCAAGGCAGCTCCCTCTTCCCCTGCCCAGAGACACCCACCGCCCGAACTGTCCTCTCTCGGCGTGAACACCCAGTCGCCATGGTACTGGAACTCCTCCGCCTCAACGCCGATCGTGGCGCTTTCGGCTGCGCCCGCCAAAGATGACAACAGAAGGAAAAGGGCCAGAGCGAGGACCAGATGGAATGAGCGAAAACGGATCGGGATAGAAGGGGACATGGATGACTTCACTTTCCAGGGAATTACAGAATCAGACCGATTCACGAACGAGCCGGTCCCCGAGTATAGGAATTCGGGGAGCCGGAATGAAGCGAAAGAGGGTCCATTATCCGATCAAAAAGGTGCACTTTTGTCGCGGACGATCAGGCTTTTCGGCGCCAGGCGCCGGGGGTGAGACCTGTGTGTTTCTTGAAGAATCGGTAGAAGTATTTCTCGTACTTGAAGCCGCACTCGGCGCTGATGGTGAGAATCTTCTCGTCCGTCTCGGTCAGGAGTTGTTTCGCGCGGCGGAGGCGGGCCTGCTGGAGCCATTCGGAGGGGGTGATGCCGAGATGGCGGCGGAACGCGAGATTCAGGTTGTCGTGGCTGACGTGGAGCATGTCGGCGAGGTCGAGAACGCCGATGCCGGTTTCGAGGAACGATCCCCCCAAGGTCATGGCTTCGCCGACGAGTCCTTCGGAGGTGTGGGCCGGATAGGGGGCGGCTTGAGCCGTGCGGAAGGAGGCGGTGAGGCTGAAGAGGAGCGCGGTAGCGGTCCAGGGATCCTTGCGCTCCCCTGCGGCGGCATAGTCCCAAACCGTTTTGAAGCGCGCGAGCACATCCTCCGACTCGGGACAGGGCAGGACGGGGTTTTCGGGGGAGAGGCCGAGACTGCTTATGTATTCCCGCATGCCGGGGCCGTGAACGGAATAGCAGTAGAGATCCCACGGCGCCTGGGGATCGTCGGAGTAGTCGAAGGGGGTCTCCGGCCAAATCGCGAAGAGATCGCCCGTCTCGAGGGGATACTCTCTTCCGGCGGTGAGGAGGCGGCCGCGTCCTTTCACGACGAAGCGAAGGCCGTAGCAGTCGCGGACGCCGGCTCGTCGAAAGCCGCCCGAACTGGAAATGAACATCATCCCTCCGACGTAGACTGCAGGGCAGGCGGGCGGCGTGTGTCCCCCATCGGGACACCACGGCATGAAGGGTCGGATTTCCGTTCTTTCGCCCATGCGTTATTTGTATACCTTTTTCCCGGGAAAGTCCACCGGGAATGCTTTGACCAGACCCTGCCTGATTCTGTTGAATCGTCAGGTCACATGTTGGCGTGCAATCTGAAGACGGGAAAGGAATGCGATATGAAGTTACTTGGATTGACTCTGAGAATGTTTCTTGTGGGGGGGCTCTTCGCGCTGGCGGGTCTGGGGGTTTCGGCGCAGAACCAATCTGGGGCGACTTTTCTGATCGAGGCCGAGGATTTCGAGTTTCCCAACGGCTGGCTGCCGCAGGGCATGGCCAAGGCGCTGGGAGCGGAGATGCTGTTCGTCAAGCCCCTCGGCGAGGGAAAGCCGGTGGCCGATGCGATGACGATGATCGACCTGCCCGAGGATGGCAGATATCACGTCTGGACGCGGGCGCTCGATTTTGCGACCTACAGGCAGGGCATCCGGCGCTACCAGGTGTGGATCGACCGGGAGATGCTGCCGGGGGAGGCCGGCCAGCACGGTCACGAGGGCTACTACTGGGAGAAGGTGGGCAGTCGTCGTCTCGAAGTGGGGCGGCACATGCTGGGTCTGTACGACTCGGGGCAGGCCTACGCGCGGGCGGATGCCGTGCTGCTTACGAGCAGCGACCTGGACCCCAACACGCTGTCCGACGAGGAAGTCCTGGCTTACAAGATCGAGCCGGAGCACATCTATCGTCCGCAGGGACCGAATGTGCCGGAGAATCCGGAGATCGATCCGAAGAGTGATGCGAAGGTGGCCGCCTCCATCGGCAACGAGGCGCTGAGGATCGAGTTCGTCCAAGTGCGGGATCGAGACGGAAAGGCGATGATCGCGCCGAGGATGCAGGTGCGAAGCGGCGAGGGGTGGACTTCCGTGGACGGGGACGGCGCATACGCGGGCGTGAAGGGGATCAGCCCTCACGGCAAGATCTTTCTGCTCCATACTCCGAAAACCGAGGTGTCCTTCAAATACTACCCCAACTGGCAGCGCGATAAGAAAGTGTCGGTGACGGTGCGGGACATCGAGTACGAGGTGGGGCCGAGCGACCTGGACGATCCCTTCCGCTCGGGGAAGGCGACGCTCCTCGTGCCCAGATCCTGCCGTCAGGTCTCGCGGAACGAGGTTGAGATTTCCTTTTCGAGCGACACGGGCATCGAGGCGGTCGGGAGATGGAGCCTGCCTGGGGATCAGCCCGATGCGGCGGATCTGCGCGTTTCGCTGGAACTCCAGACGCCCGAGGATGGCTTCTATTCGGTCGGTTTCACCTCGCCCTACGGCTGGCAGCGCGATTCGGTGCGGTTCGTGCAGCTCCCCCCTCTCTATCAGTACCACCGCCAGGCCGAGAAACCCCGGATGATCATGGGCAGCATCACACCCCATCCGTTCGCCCTGGTCGAGGCCCCGCTGGGCGACGGCAAGGAGACGGTCTGTGTCGCGGTCTGCGCCGAGCCGAAGAACATTCCCTTCCAGTGGTTTACCGCCCGGAACGGCCACTATGGTTTCACACTGCTGAACGAGGCCGCCGAGGCGCAGCCGACGCTCTTCACCCCCGTGCTGGGTCTGGCGGACTCGGAGTGGAAGAAGGGGGAGACGCGGCGCGTGGCGTGGCGTTACCTGGTGCGGCTGGGTGACTGGCGGTCGGGGCTGGAGTATTTCTCGGACCGGGTGATGGGCGTGAAGGACTATCGCAGCCCGATCGTGAGCGAATCGCCCGCGTCGCTGACCGATGCGGCCCTCAACCAGATCGACCTCATCAGCAATCCGGAGTTGTGCGGCTGGGACGATGAGCTCAAGGGGTTCTGGAACATCGAGATGCGGCGGACGGTGTCGCAGTCTACCCCGCTGGCACTTCTGTCGGCGGCCCTGCTTGCCCGGGATGAGTACTTCTTTACCCAACGCGCGCTCCCGTCGATCGAGTTTGCCCTGACGCGGCCCTCCGCGCATTCGGGGCTTCCCCTGGCGCTCGGCTTCGAAGGAGACGAGCCGGCCAAACCCGAGAAGCCCACGGAAGCGCTCATGATCGGAGGCCCGAACTTCGGCCTGGCCACGTGGGAAGGCGTGCAGAACATGATGGGCGGGCTGAATCCGTGGCTGATCGATCTGCTGGCGCCGGACGGGAAGTATATCGGCGCTTTTAACCGCACTCCCACCTTCTCGGAACTGCTCGCGCGATATCGCCTGAACCCCACACCCGAGATTCTCGCTGTCGCCCGCGACGCCGCGGACGCCTATATCGACACTCATGTTTACGGGACGAAGAGAGAGGCGCTGAATTATGCTCTCTTCTACAACATTTCTTTCTACCCCGACTGGTGGGACCTGGTGGATCTGTACGAGATCACCGGCGACACAAAGTACCGCGACGCGGTCAACGAAAGCGCCTTTCATACGGTGGCAGGTTTGTGGTCCACGCCGCCCTTTCCGCAAGGCAAGGTTACGATCCATCCCGGCGGCGCTTTCGAGGGAGCGTCAGGGCTTTTCTATAAAGGGAACGCGCATTTCCGACTGGGCCATCCCCGCACGCCCTTTGACGGCGTGCGCGAGCAGGAGATCCCGGCCTGGCAGATCTCGCAGGTCGGTCTCGGTGTCGAGCAGCCCTCGACCTATGTGCACGACATGGAAGAGTACATGTGGAACATCCAGCTGCCGCCGTGGGCGCCGAACCTGCTCCGCGCGTGGGAGATTACGGGCCGGGACATCTTCCGGACCTATGCCCGCAACGCGATCATCGGACGCTTCGCCAATTATTCCGGCTACGGCGTGCCCGGCTTCACCAATCTCATGTTCGACGCCCGCTATCCCATCACCGGTCCCGACCTGACCCGGTTCTACTATCACCACTATCCGGTTCATCTCGGTATCACGCTCGATTACCTGTTCACCCAGGCCATGGCGCGCTCCGACGGAAACATTCGGTTTCCCCATTCCTGGCAAAACGGCTATGCCTTCTTCGTGATGCGCACATTCGGACTCCAACCGGGAACGATCTACGGCGAGACTGGGGCCGTGCCCTGGCTGCGCCGGGATCTGGCCGAAATCGGAGGCGGGCCAGACACGCGCACCTTCGTGGACTGGCTGGCCGCCCGCGGCAAGGACCGCTTCTACCTGATCCTGATGAGCCAGAAGAAAGAGACCATGACCGTTCCGGTGAGCCTGAATGGCGAACGGATCGGCCTGGCTTCCGGCGCGAGGGGACGGATCTGGAGCGCGGAAGGCGCCGAAAGCGCGACGACGGCCTTCGAGGGCGATTCGGCCTGGCTGAACGGCGAAGTGGAACTGCCCGCGATGGGGATGGTCACCCTGTCGCTTCCAGCCGAGGAGCAACCGCCCGTGTCCGTCATCCCGCCCCTGCGCAACGGCTACAGCCGCTACCCCATCGAGGGCCCCTTCGGCGACCTCCACGCCTTCCGCTTCCGCACGCCCTTTGGAAAGGACGCGCTCTATCTGGTCTTCCTGGAAGGCCCGCCGGAAGGACCGAGCGTCCGGTTCAGCGTCGAGAACAGCGCCTTCAGCCAGGCGCGCGACAACCGCTTTCCCTACGAACACACCTTCTATCCCTGCCCGATGGGCGAGGATCTGGAGGTGAGGGTGGAAGTGTTCTCGGCCGACGAAACTCGGCAGTCGGTGAAGACGATTCTGGTGCCGGGAGAATAGACGCTCGGATCGTCGCGATGATGTAGAAAGGAGCCCGGCCCTGCTCGTTCGATGAGCAAGGCCGGGCTTTTTGCCTGAAGGGGATCGTGGCCTTCTCAGCAGACGTAGACCCCGTCGTCGTCGAAGCCGATGAGGTCGGCCAAGGCATCGTTGTTGACGGGCCTGATGTGGGATTCGTCGTGTCTGCCGCGCTCAGATAGAAAAGTGCCGAGAAATCCCTATCAGCGCCAGGTTCGGATCGGTGCGGATGGCCGGAATCGGTGTCTCGGAAGGTGTTTCGGGGCTCTCTGAATTCATTGGAGCTGGTGATGGGACTCGAACCCGCAACCTTCTGATTACAAAGCGGTCCGGAACGTTGTCGCTATTGGAGTTAGATGCTGACAAGATTCAACTTATCGCTGTCGAGGCACGCTGGCATAACGTCCAAGTCACGCTGAACCCACGCTCGGATGTTGAACTTTTTTGAACCTCGAAGAGGTCCCTCTGATGGAAATGCGGACTGCCCTC
>JABMPG010000466.1 GCA_013203855.1 bacterium | reverse complement strand
TTGTACCGCAAGGTGTGGGAGTTCGAGTCTCCCCGCTCGCACCATTGGACTTACAGGACACCCGATAACTCAGAGATTAAGACCAAAACCCGCCTTTTGCGCCCTTTTTGCGCCCTTTGAGATAAAAAAAGAGCCGTACTCCGAAGAGCACAGCCCATGGTCTTGCGGCATATTCTGTTGGAGTCACGTTTCTGTCAGTTGCGGCGCAGGCTTCCAGCCCTTCGGCCACACGTAACCTATGAAGAAAACCCTCTCGTAGAAGCACATCAGAAAGACCCGGATGTCCTCCCGCTCCATGGGGGTATGCTCCCAAAGACTGAACACAGTATTTCCCACTCTCTCGGGCTTATGGGCTCTCAAGTAGTCCCAGATCTCTTTTCTGAAATCCTCTGGAAGGACATCGACGCCAGGCCAAAACTGGAATGATTCAACGAAATGGGTACCCGGGACCGGACAGCGCACAGATCTCCAGTAAAGCCCCCTTGAAATTCTGTCTATCACTCGGTAAAGCCTCTCAAATTCTACGCTATAGGCTTGGCGCGTGCCGGTGTATATTCCGCTGCGAGTAATCAGATTAACCCGGTGCATTGACCCTAGGAGCGCATGAGAGAGTGATCTCCCTTCAGGTCTTGCCAATCCGCGCAACACGCTCTTGATCAACAACTTCACGTCGGGATTCTCAACCGTATCTTCTCGGAGAGTCATGGCGACCTTGAAATACTCATCATCTTTTAACGTAGATTCCCTGCATTTCTCGCAACAGGGAACCGTGATAAGGGTGCTTGGTTTGGGTCCCGGGAAGAGGCTGTCCGGAGGTATGTGATCGCGCGTCAGTTTTGCGCATTTGCCACAATAGGCACACACCCCGCTCTTCTGCACCCCCTTCTTCTGTACTCTCTTTTTTCTTGCCCTTCTCTGTGCTTTCTCATTCACGTCTTGCCCTCCCAAGTGTTTCCATTCTAGCGCCTGATTTCCTCCATCCCACAACAAGCGAAGATCAAGGGGTTACGGGAAATCGACGCAGCTGCCGTAGTTCCACGGATTGCAGCGAAGAAGACGCCATACAGTCATCAGTGTGCCCTTCCACGGGCCATGCTTCAAGACCGCTAGTCTGCAATACTCAGAACAAGAGGGAATGAATCGGCATCTAAGATTTCTGCGACGCCGCCACGCCGCCCATGGTGATCTCTTGTAGCACTTGAGGAGCCACAGAATGATCCGAGCCATCATTCCACCTCATGAACAACCTTCTCACGCGAAATAGCGGAAGAACCGCACTTCGGACAACGCGATGTCTCGACCTTGGGTTTCGCCTGACAGGGCAGAAGACACGGACAGCATTGCATCTGTCGGCTAATGTCAGTGACTCTATCTGTGGCAGCGTAATGCCAGATGTGCCCGCATGTCTTGCACGTTGCTCGCGTCTCTTTCACTTTTCTCATATGCTCTATCCCTTTCTGTGAATTCTGATCTAACGCCGCTGCCTGATTACCCAACGGTAACGACAACCTTGTCAAGAGAAAACCGCCCCAGAGCCGAAGCCCCGAGGCGGAAAAGTTTGGCGGATTTCGGGACACGTCCGCCGCGTGCTGGATATCCCCGCTTTTCAGCGGATCTCCCGGGGATGCCGAACCAGGCAGCGCGAACGACCTGGCCCGGCAGTTTTCTTTAGGCGCGAACGCCCAAGATCGTCGCCATGTGCTTCGGGCGTGCCAACTGCACGTCCGCCCGCAGATAGGCTCTCACCCAAATCTGAAGGTTTTCGAACGCGCCGCCATCGGCCCCGGCTCCGAACCGGGTCGCTTCGAGAACGATCCCCGTTCTGAGACCGATGAGAACGCCGGAGAAATCGCCCACGAAAATCGTGGAGCAATCGCTCGACACCCCCGAAGTCTGATCCACGGGAATGGACGTGGAGACCAGCCGCCGAAGGTCAAGGACCGCCTGCGGGGCGACCAGGGGCCTCTGTTCGCCATCTTTCATCTTCTGATACGTCGCCCAGGTTCGCGGGCTCATACAGGCCGCCAGGCCGCTGTCCGGCCCGTTTTCGGCGAGGATGTCCTGAATGGCGTCGATCCATTCGTCGTAATCGGTCGGAACCGCGCCGTCCGCCCCCAGACCGATGTTCTCGTTGACATCGGTCCCGCCATAGATACCGGCGGGCTCCTGTCCGGCGCCGCTGCCGACGAAAACAACCCGGTCGAGTTCAGCCCCGAGTGCCTTGGTCAGGGCGTTCGTCACGACATCGCCCGCGTTCGGCGAATCCTCGAACAGCTCGATCGACATCGGACAGAGAGCCACCAGGGATTTCGCGGTCAAAGTGACGCTATCGAAGGCCAGGTCACTTCCAGTGACCGCGATGTTTTCGGCCTTCCAATAACCGACCGGGTCTGCCGTCTGTCGCGCGAACTTCAGGGTCTGCGCGTCCATCGGCACGACCAAAGCGCCCGCCTGAACCGCGATACTCCGCGCCCGCGCCAGGTCGATGATCTCATTCGACAAGGGTGTGGGAACCAAGTGGCCGCCCGCCGTCGGCGTCCCGATACTCATGGCCCGCTGCTCGGCTTCGGCCCCATCCCATCGGCCCGTGACGATGCCCCGGAGATACTTCCCGACGGAAAGGTTTTCGCCGCCCGACTTGGCCAGACGGTCAGAGGCTCGCAGTGCGCGAATTTCGCGGCCATCGATGCCTCGACCAACCACGATTCCGCCGCCCCCCGTGCCCCCGGAAAGGGTTTTCTCGTGGTTGCCGAAATCAGGCATGCTGTCGCGCGGATAATCTTCGCTCCGCGCCGTCTCGTACGACGCGACCAGGCGTTCCAGCCGCGCCTCGGCTTGCGCCTCTTCACGCCGTTCATCGGCGGACAGTTCGCCACCGGCCCAGTTTCCCCACTTGCCGTTGCGCTCATTGGCGAGCGCCTCGATTTCACCTCGAATCCGTTCGGATTCCGGCCCCTCGGCGATTTTGCCGCCACGGGCCGTATTCATGCGTCCCATCAGTTTGTCACTCATTTTTGTTCTCCACTTGCGATATGCCTTGGCCCCAGGGCCAGGCGCCCAGCCCGTCGCAAGTGCCGGAGTGCCGGAACTTCGGCGGCTCCATAGCGGCTTGTCTTCGGCCCAACAGCGTTTTGGGTTTCGATCAAGTCCGAGTGGACGCACGCTCCGGCTCGAACCCGCTGGCGTTCTGTGTGCCTTGCTGCGGCTCCAGGCGGTCGCCTCGCCGGGAGTGCTGGCCCTTGTGTGTCGCGAGAAGATCCGCTGGCCTTGCGGCTCGATCCCGGCCCCAGGTCCGGCTCGAAAGTGGCGTGACACAACCGGCTTTCGAGTGGTGCCCTTGCGGGGCAAAACTTATCTTATCCTTTATACCGCAAAGTCCTTTTCCGTGTCAAGTCTCCTGCGATTCCTTTCGTAGCCCGTTTGCGAGTATCCGCGCCTGCTCCAGGCGGATCTGCTCATGGCGCTCCTCCTCGACGCGACGCATAGGAGCAAGGGCCACCTCGAGTTCCCCACCACGCAACCCCCGCTCGAAGTAAAGCAAACCCCAGGGCGTTGCGCCGCTGCCCCTCAATCCCGCGAGAATGGAATCCCGGTGAGCATCCCAGGCACGACGCGCCTCTTCGATCGAACCGGTGCCGCCAAAATCCTGGAAGATGTCCATGCCGCTCTCGAAGTAATGTCGGAGAACATTGTCGATCTCGCGAACCGCCGCACGTCGGGATGGTGCTGCGCTCTGTCGTCTGGGCATGGTTTCAGCCCTCCTCGACGTGCATATTGAGCCTGCGCAACGCGCCGACGTAGGCCGCGCGGGCGTCTCTCTCCGTTGCCAAAAGCGGATTTGCTTTGTCCGCCCCGAAACGGTCCTGAACGATCAGCCCTTGGGCATCGATTTGCTTCCTGCAAGCCTCCGCACGGTCAAAGGACCGCATCCCCTCCAGGAGGATCGCCTGTTGCCCCTCATGCAGAACGTAAATATCGTTGAACTTGCGCCACAGCCGGCGCGACGCCGGACTCAGGCCCTTGGGCATTTTCAAATCCATGATTTCCTCCTGAAAACCGATTTCAGATTTTGTACCTCATATTCACGCGGGCGAGGGCCCTTGGTCTACATTTTTGTCCGCTCCAGCTATCCTCCATGCCCTCCCCCCCCTGGGGTTGTGTCGCAATACCTAAAGCAGCCGCAGTCATGGCTTGAGCACGTCCCGCCCGACCAACCGCGTCTCGGGCTCCTCCTCTATCATCGGCAGAATCCCCAGCCGCTTTCCTGAGCTGGCATCGCGCCGTGCTGACTCGCGCCAAACAATTTCCTCGATCGTCTCGCCCAATGCCAAAGGACCCAGTCGCTTGACTTCATCCCGGAAGAACCTATGGACCGCGAGACGGCAGTCGGCTTGCGTGGCCGGTGTGCCGCGCTCAGCCTGCACCTCGTTCAGGTAGTCACGGGCCAGGAGCAAGAGAGACAACACGCGCTCTTCTTCTCGGACGGTCATCGGTTTTTTCTCCTATCGTTTGGTTTGCCGCCAAGGGAAGCAGCCCGCCAGCCCACGCCAATGGAGCGGGCCGCCTCCCCCGCGACAGACTGAACCTGATCCAGGCAATTGATACCGTCTCGAAAGGCTGGGGTCGGTATCAGATCAAAACCCTTACAGGGTGTTTTGATACTGACCCTTCCCGGGAACCTGGTATCAAAAGTATCAATTGGTATCAAAAGGGGTTTTGATACTATTACTCCGCACATTGGTAAACTCCGTTTGCTTTGATAATCACCCCTTCGTCTGTCGCGGCCTTGACCGCACGCTTTGCTGTCGGTTCGGAACAGTCGGTCAACTTTATGATCCCCTTGACCAGATTGCCGAAGGAAAGCATCTGTTCCCGTTCGGCTTTTATGACCGTCGAAATATGGATCGTATCGACTGATCTCTTCCGACCACCCTTCCGCCCGTTGACTTGATCTTTCCATGTCTCAATATCGAAGTTCGGGATGGCTTGGAAAACGCCGTCATGGTCGCGCTCGATACCAAATGGTTCGAACTTTTTGCCGTTGTTGTTTTTTCCGCAGGCGATGACGATGCTGTTGCCGTCCGCGTCCCCCGGCGCGATGTTGATCTGGGATCGGCATATTGACATCAGCGATTTCGTGCCGCGCCCGTAAGCCTGGGCGTCCCAACCAATAGCCCCAGCCGCTGCGGATCGCCCCGATTTGGCATGGTGGACGATAATGGTCGCCGCCCTCGGGTTCGCTGTCTTGATGGCTTTCAAAATCGCCTTGGCCGCCCTTCGCATACCCATGACATCATTCTCAGATTCGAGTTCCAAGGCGAAGTCGCCGAACGGATCAAGTGCGACTATGTCTGCCGGAAACCGCCTTACAGATCGGAGAATCTCTGCGGGCGAGAAGTCTGGCAGATTTTCATCGGAAACTGTCATTCGCAGTCGCTGCCGGACCAGTTCCCGCTCCTGGGCGTTGACGCCGCGCAACTGGTCGGAAAGATCCCGCTGGATTCGTCGGGCGCTGTTCTCCGTCTGAAGGAGCAACACGCGCAGACCGTCACGGTTATAAATGTCGAGAGTATCCAGCCACCGCGCGCGGGCAAGAATCAAATCTCTCAATAGCTGTAGAACGACGCCCGATTTTCCCACATCCGGCGGCCCAACCCACAAGGAAGCCTCCCCGCGCGTGAGAACGTGGTCTCCCAGAATCACGTCGCTGGGATCCCACTTGATGGCGAAGATGCTGTCCAGATCGTGCAGGACGGCGCCTTCATAGGGCAGGGCAGGCGCCGATTTCAGAATAGCCCGGACTCTCTCGACGCCGCCTTCCCTGAGCACGTCGTTCAGGTCAGCCTTTTCCGCCGCCGTGTCCGGCCACTCGATCACGTGGATCATCTCGGGCAGGTAGTCCGCTGCCTCCAGTGCCTTGGCGCTGGCCGTGTTCGCATCCCGACCCGCGCGGTCGTTATCATTCGCGAAAATGACTCCGTGCTTCGCATACTCAGAGAGGAACCGAACCAGATCTTCGTCGGCGGGTTTCTCGCCCGAAAGCGGGCAGATCACAAAGTAGCCGGCAGCATGGGCCGCCAGCGCCTTTTCCTCGCCGCCAACGATCACCATAGGCATTCCGTCGCGCCCCTGTAGCAGGAGATAGCCACCGCGTCCCCATAGGTATTGCTGACCGCGCTCACCGTCCCGGATGGATTTGGCCTTATAGGCAACCGCACAACCGAGAAGATCCAACCCCGGCGTGACTACCCACTTCTCTTTCTTGAGCAGCACGACGCGCCAGTCATCGGAGATCATGTCAGCCGCCAGACCGTAGCGGTCCAGGT
>JABMPG010000465.1 GCA_013203855.1 bacterium | reverse complement strand
CGGTTACCATCGAGGGTGCCGGCAGCAACATCTACTATGCTAACGATGAATGCTACTACTTCTACGCCTTCGCTCACGGCGATGCCATCCTCATCGCCAAACTGGTTTCACAGGAAAACACCAGCTCGTACGCCAAGGCCGGTATCATGTTCCGCGAAACCCTCGACGGCGGCTCGAAGCAATTCTCAACGGTCGTCAACTACTCCACCGGCACTCGTATCCTATGGCGCACGACCACAGACGGAAGCACGGGACAGGCAAGCGGCAGCGGATCGGCGCCGCTCTGGATGAAAGCGGTTCGTGTTGGTAACACTTTTTACGGATACACCTCGAGCGATGGCGAGACTTGGACTCAGGTTGACACCGCTCGCACGATCAACATGGAAAACAAGGTCTGCATTGGCCTGGTCGTCTCATCCTGCAACGAGAGCGAGCTCTGCACGGGTGTCTTCAGCGACATAACGCTCTATGATTGATACTGGAGTCCCGGGACACGGGTCGAAGCGAGCAGGGCGGTGCGATGAAAATCTCGTGCTGCCCCTTGCGCACAGGTTCGCGTGAGTGCCAGCCCGGTAACCTCAGCGTGTTTCTGCCTCCCCTGCAAAATGGTGTTTCGCCCAAAGTGCGAGAGGATGTGGAGAACTATGAGGAGGTGTCGCAGGTCGTGACCGGCGAGAGCCGGGAAGGACTCGAAGTGCCGGGATCGCCTGGCAGGGATCTGGACGTACCGTCGGTCTCTAAAGAATTCGTCCAGGACAGGCGTTTCTTGCTCGTAGAGTCTGGCCTCCGACTCCCGGGGGCGCGTTTCTTCGGTGTAGGACGGTCCGGGAAACTCGTCCTGCAACACGGCTTGTTCGGCATGGCTGCGAGCCGCCCAGGCTGGTGGTGAAACAGTACCGCCCGGCATCGGTCCGCCAGTGTCCGGCGTAGATGTGGACCGAGTCGCGCAGTACGCCGTTCCGGCTGAGTTTCGGTACGAGCCGCACGCTGTCGCCTTTCAGAAGCCCGTGGTACACGACCGGGGAACAGTGGACGATGGGCTGGAGCGAGAGTTGGAAGGACCGGATGGTGGGCGTGAGCCGTAGAAGGCCTTTCTCGCTTGTAATGCCTCGGAAAAAGGAATCCCGCGGGAAGTTCCAGAACGGGAAGGCCTCCGAGATGAGGATCGATTCGGTGTTGTCGAGGTCCGGCAGGGAGAGGATTCCGCCGAGGTTTAGGTCATCGATGTCGCGGTAGATGCGGATCTTGGCGGTGGGATCCTTCTCCTTGAGAAAGCGCCGGATGTCATCGAAGGGTCCGAGGTGTTCCTCGTCAGAAATGGGAACTTTGCTGAAATCAATCCCTTGCAGAACGAAGAAATCATGCCACACAATGGGCGGGATGACGATACAAGCGCTCCTCTCAAGGCCGCTGGTGATCCTATTCTCCCTGAGCGGAATCCTGCAATCTCGAAGAGCGTTGCTTCTTGAGAATCTCGCCCTACGTCAGCAGATCGCAGTGCTCAAGAAGAACCATGCACTACCTCGGCAGTGCTGGTTCGATCGGCTATGCTGGGTCGGGCTTCGAAGATTCTGTCCAGAATGGCGCGCCGCGCTGATAATCGTCAAGATGGAAACCGTTGTGCGCTGGCACCGAGAGGGATTCCGGCTATACTGGCGGTGGAAGTCAAAGTCAGACAAGAGGAAAGGCGGGCCATCATTGAACGGGGAAATTCGCGAACTGCTGAAACAGGGAATCCGGATATCGGAACGGACCGTGTCATGGTATCTGCAGATGGACAGACTAAAAACGGGCAAGACCCAGGCTTGGGCGACCTTCCTGCACAATCACCGCGAGGCGGTCGTGGCGATTGATTTCTTCACGGTTCCAACTATGACCTTCAAGATCCTGTACGTGTTCTTCATCATCCACCACAAACGGAGGATGATTCTGCACTTCAACGCCGCCTCACATCCCAATGCGGAATGGGTAGGTCAGCAATTGCGTGAAGCCTTTCCTTTCGAGCGCGTCCCCGGATACTCGATCTCCGACCGTGATTCCACAGTCAGTCGAGAAGTCGCGGCGACCGTCAGATCCCTCGGAATGGAGCCAGTGCGAACCTCGTACCGTAGCCCTTGGCAGAACGGTCTGGCCGAGCGCTGGTCGGCAGTTGCAGACGCGAGATACTCGATCATGTGGTCGTTATGAACGAGAAACATCTGCGCAGGTTGGTCCGCGAATATGTGGCTCACTATAACGAAGAACGAACTCATTACCCATATAGGCAAAGAT
>JABMPG010000464.1 GCA_013203855.1 bacterium | reverse complement strand
GACCGTAAGCCCAAGGCTCTGTCGGGCGGTCAGCGCCAGCGCGTGGCCGTGGGCCGCGCGATCGTCCGCCATCCCCAGGTTTTCCTGTTCGATGAGCCGCTGTCGAACCTCGACGCGAAGCTTCGGGTGCAGATGCGGACGGAGATCTCCAAGTTGCACGCCCGTCTCCAGGCGACCATGATCTATGTCACCCACGATCAGGTGGAGGCCATGACGATGGGCGACCGGATCGTGGTCATGCTGGACGGCGAGGTGCAGCAGGTGGCCGATCCGCTCACGCTTTACGAGTGTCCGGACAATCGGTTCGTGGCTGGCTTTATCGGCAGTCCGCCGATGAATTTTCTCGAAGGTGAGGTTCAGGAGGAGGCCGGGTAGATGCGCTTTCACCACAATTCGCTGTCGATTCCGCTGTCGGAGCGCCTTCGCCGGAATCTCGAAGAATACCGGGGCCGTAAGGTGGCGTTAGGCATTCGGCCGGAGAATATTTACGAGCGGCGCTCAATCGGATCGCTGGACGAGGCGGCGCCGGTGACCGCGCGAGTCGAGGTGATCGAGCCCATGGGCGCGGAGACTTATTTGTACCTGACGACGGGTGAGACCTCGATCGTGGCTCGGCTGGAGTCGCATGTGAAGGCGGATCTGGATCAGCACATCGAGCTGCTGTTCGAGATGGGGCGCAGCCACTTTTTTGACCAGCAAACGGGCCGGCGGATCGTCTAGCCGGTGCCGGGCTGTTCATCAGCGCTCCGAACTGGAAAGGGAGGCAGTCATGCCAGATATAAGGTCCCCGAAGAAGTCGACGAAAAAAACGACGGCCAAGAAGTCGGTAAAAAAGACGACGGCCAAGAAGGCGGTGAAGAAAGCAGCCGCAAAGAAAGCGGCAGCCAAGAAAACCGTGAAGAAATCGGCGAAGAAAACAATCAAGAAATCCGCGAAGCCGGCAAAGAAAGCAACCAAGAAAACTGCGCGAAAAAAGACGGCGCGAATAGAGGTCCTGATTCCCGAGCCGGAACTGGCGACTTGGCCATCGGGGGATGAAGCGTCGGCCATCATGGATGTGGAATCAAAGAAATTCGAGATTGAACAGCGGGATCGCGTCGAGGGGGAGAATCGCGCTCAGACAAGCCCGCTTCCCCGGCCGCGGGATCTTGACTATTTTTACGACGAAACCGAGATCCGAGCCCTGGTGCGGGACCCGGAGTGGATTTTTGTCTATTGGGAAGTGGATGGGGAGACCCGCAAAGGCTACGGGATCACCGAGGGCCATCAGCGGCATCTGGCTCTGCGTTGGTCGGATGTGACTGATCTGCCGGAGTACACCGGCGACAACGCCCACGATTCTTTTCGGGTGGACGTCACCGACAACGTGCGGTCGTGGTATCAGCAGGTTGCGGCGAACCGTCACTGGGTTGTCGAGTTTGGCGTGGTCGAGGACGACGGCTCCTTCACGACGATCTGTACGACGAAATCGGCGAAGACGCCCCCGAAGAGCATGGCGGCGGGTTCGGCGCCCGAGTGGGTTTTCGTCGAGCCCTATCCGCCCTTCCGCGTTTTCCAGATTCCGCCGGGCATGTCGATTCGAGAACTGCTGTCGCGGGCGAACATCCGCGAGAGCCTCCTCAGCCAGATCCGGATTCCCAAGGGCCTTTCTCCCGAAGAGATCCGCAAATACTACGAGCAACTTCTCGGCCCGGGACTGTCCTCTTGGCTTCTCGGGCAGGGCCCCGGATCCTGGTCCGGCTCCGGCGAGAGCGTCTCGTCCTGAACACTGGCCGAGGGGGCCGCCTTCAGATCGGGATCGGAAATAGAAGCGGGATCGGTCTGACCGGTTTGGCATGATGAGATATGACCCCGAAGGGAAACGGATGAGCCGATTCCCTTCGGGGTTTTTCTGTCGGGGCAGCTGAAGGGGGCTATTTCGTATCCCGTCCCTGGATAGAATGCCCTGCCCCCAAATTCTCCAAACACCGAAGTAGTGGCGCATAGGGATTTGACAATAGGATACCTGAGCTCTAAGTTAGTGTCGTTCGGGACTGGATATTCGGAAGCCCCATTCGCTAACCCGGCCTCGAATTGCAGCGGCATCGTTGGGCTCAGCTATCATCGGACGCGGAGCAGGGAGCGATTGATGGACAACTCGAGCGCTGCCAGACCGGCAAAGGCGCATTGGGCCCGCTCGCGGGTCTCCGCCTACGCTGTTTTCGTTGTCCTGCTCGGCACGATGTTCCTCGGCACTTTCGGGTTTTACTTTTGGCACGGACACGAACTGCTTCATCCCCTCGTGCGTACCGGCGCGGTGCTCGAGGCCTGGCGGGTCGGACAACCCGGAGCGCCCTGGATGCACGAGGCGGCTTTCGGCTATGGCTGGCCGTTCTTCATTTTCTACGCTCCGCTGGGCTACATGGTGGCCGCCGTGGGCGCGCTGGTGTTTGGCTCGCTTGCCGCCGGCGTCAAGTTCAGTTTCATAGGGTCGTTCCTGGTGGGCGGCACGTTCATGTTCCTGCTGGCCGGGGATCTGGCCCGGCGCGGTGGCAGTCGTCGGCCGGCGGCCTGGTCGCTGGGCGGGGCTTTGCTGTTCACCTTCTGCCCATTTCATCTGACCGATGTTTTTGTCCGTTCCGCGTTGGCGGAATGCTGGGGCTGGGCCGGGCTGGCGGCGTTGCTGTGGGCGGTCGAGCTGTTGCGTCGACGTCCCTTCGGCGGTTTCGCGGCCGTCGCGTTGGCCAGCGCCATGCTGCTTTGCTCGCATAACATCATCGCCGTGTGGGGTGCCGTTGGTGTTGGACTGTATGTGCTGGCGACCGCTGAAGGCTGGCGCTGGATTCTGCGCGCGGCGGGGGCCGGCGCTACCGGCGGAGGATTGGCCGCTTGGTTTTGGCTGCCGGCGCTGAAGTTGCTGCCGCTGGTGAGGGCCGACGTGGTCGATCAATTCTGCGGCTCATCGCAGTGGCTGCGCGCCCACGCCCTCGACGCGCGCCAGTTTTTCATGGAGCAGTATGGCGCGGGTTTCAGCCGGGTCGGCATCGACGACACGATGAGCGTCAACCCGGGTGTGATGTTGATGCTGGCCCTTGGGCTGGCCCTGGCGGCCCTGTTGCGGGGCTGGATCGCGACATCTACGCGGCGGCCGCTGGCGGGGTTGCTGCTGTTGTGCCTGGCGTTGATGTTTGCGATGACGCACTGGATGCCCTGGGAAATCATGCCCCCGCTGTTGCGTTACCTCCAGTTTCCGTGGCGATTGCTGGCGCTGCTGGCGCCGTTGGCGATCGCGGCGATCGCTCTGGCCGCGTCGGCGATCGAGCGTTGGGTCCACCCGCTGGCGCTAGCGTTGCCGGAAGTCGCATTGGCTTTGTGCATGCTCCCCATGTTGCTGGTCAGGCCCTATCCGGTGATCGAGGGCGATTGTCAATTGGCCCACTGGAGCCGCGCCATGGAAATTCGAGTTGGCCACTATGCCGGTTGCGTCGCGCTGGATTTCCTTCCGCGGACAGTGGACGAGCGCTACAGCGACAATTTGTGGCTGGCCGCTAACCCACCCCCCGAACATCGGCTCGAGATGAAACCCGGCGCACAAATGGCCGCCCCGCCCGAGCGCACCGCGACGGGATATCGTTACGATCTCGTGTTGGAAAGGCCGCTCTTGCTGACGATGCACGTCTACGATTTCCCCGGTTGGACATTGCGGATCGACGGTCACGAGGAGCCCGGGCGACTCGGGCACACCCTGGGCGGCCTGTTGCGACTCAGTTTGCCGGCCGGGGCCAGCCAGGTCGAAGTCGAGTATCGCGAGCCGCCGGTACGTCAACACGCGGCCCTGCTCAGCCTGCTGACCCTTGCGGCGCTGGTCGTGGGACTTTCCCTGGCGAGGTTTCGTGTTTTTGAAAGCTGTTTTCGGGGCTCCATCTGAGAGCGAGGAGTTTTTTGGGGGACGACTGATGACTCAGAGGCGCAGGTGTTGCGGTCTTTTGCCGACAGCACAACGTCCATGCACTGGACCTTGGACATCTGTTTGTGCGGGTAGTCGGAAGACGCTTGGATAGAAGAGAGTTCGGCCGTCATGTGATGGCTGCACGGCAAAACTCCAAGACGGCCCCGATCCGCACCTGCCCGCCTGGAGTGCCGGTTCCCAGCTGTGAGGTCGTGGGCTCCGCAAGCCCGCAAGAAAAGAGAGGGTTGCTCTCTCAACTGCGCAAGTCCCTCTTTTCTCAAGAACATTGCAGAGAACTTCTTGACAAATAATGTGCACTTATCTATTTTGTGTAGACATAAGACAGTTTTGCATTGCACAACTGTTAGATCCCGCTCCAACAAGGCCTGAGATGGACTGTGGTTCTGGGAAACTACCTCCACAAGCAGGGCGTGCCCAAGAGAGGACCAACGCATTGGTTTCGGGTTGCGGGTAGCGCGAGCAGGCCACGGTCAAGAGTGAAATGCCTAGAATATGAAACCATTTCTACCCATCATGAAGCAGACACAGAGCAGTATCCTTAAGGAAGGGGATTTCTAATGTCCGTCATTTTCGTATCGCCGAAGGGTAAAGACTCATGGTCGGGCGCGTTGGCCAAGCCCGAAGCGGACGGGTCGGATGGCCCGCTCGCGAGTTTGGCAGCGGCTCGGAATGCCGCCAGGGAGTCGCGGAGGAAGAATCCGGGGGAGGCAGTCGAGATCCAGCTGCGGGAAGGGATGTGGAGACTCGAGGAGACGCTGGTTCTTGGCCCGGAGGACTCGGGCAGCCGGGAGGCGCCCGTAACCTGGCGGAACTCTCCCGGTGAGAAGGCGGTTCTGAGTGGCGCCCGGATTGTCAAGGGATGGAAGCGACTGGACTATCCGGTGGCGGGGCTCAGCGAAGCGGCGCGGCAGAATGTCTGGGTGGCCGACCTCCCGGATGCACGGGACGGGAAGTGGGTGTTTTCCGTCCTGTTCGACGGTGAGGGCATGTTGAGGCGGGCTCGAACCGGCCCGTTCAAGGCACGGGAGGACATTCAGCCCGAGGACTCTCGCACGCTTCATTACCAGAATCAGGACGTGAAGCGGTACTCCAACCTGGAGAGCGCGGAGGTCTTCTTAACTCCCGGCTGGATATTCGGTGTGAATTTTCTCCCACTGGAATCGGTTGACGAGGAGAGGCAGATAGCCCGTACAGTCTTGCCGGCGTCAAAGAATCTAACCACGCCCCAGCACAACTGGGCTGGCCCTGACTGCTGCAAGTACTGGGTGGAGAACGTTCTTGAGGGGCTTCAGTGCCCGGGGCAATGGGTCTTGGACACGACGGAAGGACGTTTGTACCTGTGGCCTCGGGACAATCGCGAGCCTGGCGAAGACATCGTGGCTCCGGTTCTGACGGAATTGATCCGCGTGGAAGGCGATTTTGACAGTCGCAACTGGGCTCGGAATATCCGGTTTTCGGGACTGACATTCACCGAGACAGACCGGATGCGGTGGAAACCGGGCCGTCGCTCGGTCCAGCACGACTGGGAGATGTACGACGAGCCCAACGCCGCCATTCGCTTACGGGGCGCGGAGTATTGCGTCGTTGAGAATTGCCGCTTCGTCCAGGCCGGGAGCGGTGGCGTGCGTCTGGATCTGCATGCGGAGCACAACCGGATCCTGCGGAATGAGATCGCCGAGATCGGCGGCACGGGGATCTGTTTGATGGGTTACGGTCCGGGGCGGATGGATGAGAACCGGTTCAACGAGGTGGGTGGGAACCACATCCATCACAGTTCGGTCCTTTGGTTTCTCTCGTCGGGTATCTTCATCTGGCAAAGCGGTGAGAACCATATCCACAACAATCTGGTGCGCCACATGCCGTACAACGGCATCACGGTCAGCGGCGTGAGAATTGGTGTCTTCCGGAACCCGGAGCGGACGATTCACGAAGGAAGTAGAACGATCCGGTGGGACGAGATCGGCGACGCTCCTCTCGAAATGCCCTACCTGGTGGGGTTCCTGCATGCCCGCCGCAATATCATCGAGCATAACGAAGTCGATCGGGCGATGGAGCGGCTGGGAGATGGCAACGGCATCTACCTTTCCGGCACGGGAATTGGAAACATCGTCCGTCGCAATTATATCCATGACATTCGGGGCGAAGGCACAACGGCGGCCCTCCGGGCCGATGATACCCAGTGGTTCACGCGACTCTATGAGAACGTCATCTGGAACAGTCGTGGCGGAGGGATCATCACAAAACAGATAAACGACGTGGAGAACAACATCGTGGTGAACTGTGGCAAGTTCGGTCTCTTGTGCTGCCGCACTCCTCACGAAGGACACTACATAGGCATGTACGGTTCCAGCCTTCGCCGGAATATCCTGGTCCAAACCGATCCGGAGATCGAGATGCCCAGTCCCTACGGGCCGATCTATAACTCCTATTCCGACGAAATGGCCGCAGACAAACTCAAACAGCCGATTATCGATGAGAATCTGATCTGGTGCGTGGAACGCCCGAAACTGGCTGAGGAGACGCTGGAAAAGATGCGGTCTCTGGGCCAGGACTCGCGCAGTAGGGCGGCCGACCCGATGTTCAAGAACCTGAGTGCGGGGGATTTTCACCTTCGGGAAGACTCGCCCGCTCGTGCAATGGGGATTCAGGAGATCGAGTCGTGGGGTTTGACGGGACCGGTGGGGCCAGCGGAGTGAGAGTCCTTTCCTCAAGAATCTCCATGGTCGACGGGCCGGACAGAGGATGTATCTGTCATTCCCTGTAGTATGGATAGGCTGTGCCAGAAGTGTGGCAAAAGGCCCTGTCACCAAGATTGGTTCAACAGGAGGAGAGAATTCTGATGGCGAAAGTAGTCAAGAAAGCCCTCGATATTCTGACAATCTTGGGCGCTCTCCCTGAGCGCGAGGTGCCCTTGAGCGAGATCTCGGAGCGCTTGGAAGGTCACCCCGCAACCATCGCGAACATTCTCAAGGTCATGGTCAAGAGCGGATATGTGGAGCAGAAGCGAGTTCGGGCTGGTTATGCCTTGGGCCCCATGGCGTATCAACTTGCTCGAAATGGGCCCTATCGGAAGGACATACTGGCTCTCGCCGAGCCCGAGATTGTTCGTTTGGCCCGGGACTCCGGCGAGACGGCCTTGCTGGCGACCCTGACGCGCGGCCGAAAGACTGTTCTGTGCGTTACGGAGGGAACGAAAGACGTCCAGATTCGGCCCGATCTCTTTCTGGATGACGATCTGTACCGGACAGCGACCGGACGCCTTCTCCTTGCCTATCAGCCAGAAGACCAGATTCGTCTTTCCCTGTCTTGCAGCGGCTGGCCTGGCAAGGCGTGGGACGGGATCGAAAACGAAAAGGGCCTGACGAAGGCGCTCGACTGTATTCGCGCCCACGGCTATGAGATCAAGGCCAGCGATCCGTCGCTCGTGGCATACGCAGTACCAATCTTCGAAGGCGAACGGGTTGTGGCCGCCATCGGGGTAGCGGTGCCGGCCTATCGCCGTGTCAAAGGCTTCGACGAAGAAATCCTCCGCAGGATGAAATGGACGGCCTCCCTCATCGGCGAGGCGCTGGCAGAAGTCCGACCTAACGCAAGGGAGACTGAAGGATGTTGACGTCTGAATCATTGAAGAGGTACGCGAAGAGTTGTGGGGCGGACTTGGTGGGGATCGGGTCGATGGACCGGTTCGAGGGAGCGCCGAAGGAGATGGACCCGCGGTACATATTTCCCGATGCCAAGGTCATGATTTGTCTGGCCTTCCGGATTCCGCGCGGCTATCTGCGCGGAATCGAGGAGGGGACTCACTTCTATCAGTACCCGGCCATGGGCTACGCCGGCATCAACGAGGTGTATGCGCCCATGGTGCTGCGCGAGGTCTCGTGTTTCATCGAGGACCAAGGATACGAGGGTGCCGTGTACCGCAACACCGGCGGGCGGGGTCCGGTGTCGGACATGACGGGCGCGGGGCCGACCGAGTCTCCGGAGATGGGTCGCCGTCTCAGCTATTTCGAACCGGTGTCGCCGGACAAACCCGCCCCGGACGTCCAGTTTCACTTTCGGATTGCCGCCTATGTCTGCGGGATGGGGGAGATCGGTTACAGCAAGGTTTTCCTCACGCCCGAGTTTGGCCCGCGTCAGAGATTCGCTTTCATCATGACCGATGCTCCGCTGGAGCCGGACCCGATCTATGACGGGCGTCCTCTGTGCGACCGGTGCATGTCGTGCGTGACGGACTGTCCCGGTAAAGCGATCAGCCGGGATG
>JABMPG010000463.1 GCA_013203855.1 bacterium | reverse complement strand
GAGTCGCCCTTGACGTTCCCTTCGAATTCAACGGCTGGGGAATCCTCCTCACAACAACCCTTGCCTTCGCCCTCATGCGACCAATCACCTCTCTACTCGCCGGCCGGGGCAGATCCCGCGGGAACACCCATCCCACCACGCGGTTCGACGCACAGCCCTCAGGGGAAAGCAGTTGACAAAGCAGGCGACCCCCAAGGAAGATGCGGCCACCATGCCCCTCGCCAACTCCCTCCAGCACCCTCTCCGCCTCCGTCGTCTTTTCGGCGTCAAAACGCCCACCCCCCGCTTCGAAAACTCCGACGCCCCACGCCTTCTCCTCTACGCCGCCAGCAACATCGGACTAGGCCACCTCCTCCGCGTCCTCCGCATCGCCCAACGCGTCCGCCAACTCCGCCCGGAAGTCAACATTCTCCTCCTCACCGACAATCCCCACCTGTCTGATCTCGGACCCGAACTCGCAGTCCCGGCCATCCTCCTCCCCGGCTTCACCTTCGACACCGACTCCTTCTCAGAAACCCCCCGCTCCCTCCGAAAGAAAAACTCCCAACTCCGAGACATACGGGCCGCCCTCATCCAAACCACCGTCGCCGCCTTTCAGCCCCACGTATTTCTCATGGACACCAACCCCCACGGCAAACGCAACGAACTCCAGCCCGCCCTATGCCACCTTGCACGACGCTCCCCCTCCACCCGCCGCGTCCTCCAGATGCGCGACATCCCCTTCCCCCCAGGAGAAAACTTCCGGCTCAGCGCTTCCCCCAAACGCATCACCGAGGATTCGAAACTATACGACTACCTCTTTGTGGCCGGAGACTCACAGTTCTTCGACCTCGCCACCGAATACAATTGGCCCGATCCCGTCAAACGAAAACTCCTCTACCTCGGCTTCATAACGCCCGAAACCGAAAAAACCCAACCCGCCACCCGCTCAGGCTCCATCGTCGCCAGCTTTGGAGGAGGATGGGAGGCCGAACCTCTCGCCTCGAAAGTCGCCCAGGCCTGCCTCCGCCTCAAGGAACAGATCGGCGACAACCTCAGCCTCGACCTATATCCAGGTCCGGCCCTTCAGAAAGAAGCCTTTCACAAACTCGAGAATCTCCTCGTCGACCACCCAGATATCCGGATCCGCCAGTTCTCGGCCGATTTCCCACAGGTACTAGCCCGCGCAGACCTCGCCATCCTCCAAGCCGGCTCCACCGTCTTCCAGATCCTCGAGTCACCGATCCCCATCATCCTCTACGCGCGCGACTTCAAAACACAGGAACAACAGTATCGCGCCGCACGCATCCGACAGTTCCCGAACATCGAAACCATAGACGCCGACTGGCTCGAAAACAATGATCTCGACGCCCTCATGCGCAACATGCTTCTCGCCGAGAGAACCACCCGCAAGACCCGCTTCGCATACGACGGCGTCAACCGGGCCGCGAAATCCCTGATTCAACTTCTCGACTCGCCAAACACCCGGCCCGAAACACACGGACTGTAACCCACCCGACTCAATTCGACTCCCGCGCCTGCTCGCTCCACGGGTCCACCTCAAGCCGCGGAGCCTCACCCTTGCGAGCCCGCACCTCACGCCTCAGATCATGGGCGTACTGCACGATAATCGCCGACAGAATCCACAGATAGGCCGTCAACTCCGTCGTGTCCAGCCGAGAACCAAAAAAGTTGGCCGACATCACCCCCAAAACCATCCCCACCCCCGCCAGACCCAGGGCTCGCATGAACAGATTCGAGGCATGCCGATAAACGTACAGGCACGCCTTCAGAATCACCAGAAGGGTCACCACAAAAAACAGCAACGCGATCACCCCCATCTCCGCCGCGATCCCCAGATAACTGTTATGCGGATCGCGCTTAGCCACCACCGGATCGAAATCCCCCACCCGAAAGGGAAACTGGCCATACCCAAAACCGAACCACGGCTTGTAAGCCACCATCTTCACACCCGCACGCCAGATCCGCAGACGCCCCTGCGCGCTCGCCTCCAGACGGCTCGACAGACCGCCCCCCTCCTCAAACGAGGAAGAAGCATCCGATTCATTCTCGGCCCGAATTGTCGAAAAAAGCCGGCCTGAAATCGTCTCCGGCAGATACTCCGGAAACTGAATCCCCAAAAGCACAAACACAAGCCCCACGGCGAACAGCCTCTTCGAACGAAACCACAACGTAGCCAGAACCGCGCAGACAAAGGCGATCAGCCCACCCCGCGAATTGGCCAACGTCATGGCGCGACCACACAGCACGAACGGAATGAGAAGAAACCACGACCAGCCGCTGTACCGCCAGTAACACAGAAACAGCCCCAGAAAAAGCAGCGTGTAATAGACGAAAAACGCCCCTGTCCCATTCGGGCTACCCAGAACCCCCACCACGCGAATCCGATCCCAAGAGCCGCCCGGCCCAATATCGTACGATTCCTTCATCGTCAGAATGGCCACCGTCGTCAAAGTGGCACCGATGGCAACCACAATATACTTCAGCGCCTTTTCATTACGCTGGATATTGACGAAAACGAAGTAGATCAGAAAGGGAAACAACCACCTCTTCAGACGGACCAACTGATCGAAAAAAGATCCCGACCCGATATCGATACCGACGCGTAACACGCTGATGCTACTCAGAACGCAAAAACACAGAAGAAAAATATCCGGTCCATATAGCCGGAACAGCGGAACATTCTGACGCTCGCGCTGCATGATCCACTGCAGCACGACCGGCACGATCAGAATATTCGTAAAGTTGATTCCGAGAAGCATCCTCCCGAAGTCGCCCGGATACTGCCCGCTGAAAGGAATGTAGATGCAGAAAGCCACACTCGCCAGGTAATACTGCGGCCAAAGATAAGACGCCGTCATCAGCGCCAGAATAGCAAAGAACCCGAGAACCGCCAGAACCAGCGAAGGCACGCTGATATCCCGATAGGGATAGGTAATCAAAAAGAACGACCCAACACCGAGCAAAATGAACGCATAGAAGAGGCCATCGTTAGCCTCCCCGCCTCCACCCCCTTCTGGCAATGGGCCATGTTCGACTGGATCGGGGCCCAGAGCCAGTTCCTGCTCCCGGGCCTTCTCCACGTTGTAGTTCTCGAGCCGTATCTTCTTCTGCATAGATATCACAGCCTGAATATCAGCGTCCCGGAAAGGATGGCCTCAATAGCTGCATCTCAGGTCTGTTCCAGTTTCTCCTGCCCCGCCGCCGGATAAGACGGAACCGCCGCCTCACGGGTGCTCCAGGCGAGCTTCTTGCGATCGAAAACGAAATAATACATCCCGAAAAGAGCCGCCAGATTGATCATCGTAAAATAGTAAGGCAGGGTCAGAAGCCGCATCATCCCCTTCCCCTTCATAGCGCCCCCCACCACCGCCAGCCCATAGAAAAGAAACTGAGAAACAAGAATCGCCGAGTAAATTGAAAAGAAGGCCGGCGTCCAAACTCCCATCGGTTCGGAATCGCCACCCGGCGCGAGAGCGACCACCAAAGCCCCGTTCAGAATGATCAGAATCATCAGCCACAAGGGAGAGACGACACGCAGAAACTTATGGCAGAACAACTGGAAAACCGTCCGCCACCGCCGCCAGTCCAGAGCCATGCCTCTAAACATCCAAAGATGCTCGCAATTGCCCGCCATGATCCGAACCCGGCGTGAAAACTCCACCTCCGAACAACGCCCCTCATCCTCGATCGCCGTCGCGCTCGGCTCATACAACGTCCGGTACCCCTTCGCCGTCACCCGCATCGGAATGATGAAGTCGTCATTGATCAGATTCGGATCCACCGCCTCGTAAAGATCGCGACGAATACCGTAAAGAGCGCCCGAAGCACCCAAAAGCCCCCCGACCTGGCTCTCCTTACGCCGCAGATAATTCTCATACCGCCAGTAAAACCCCAATCCCGTCGCGTTCGGCCCCTGAGCGCCACCCGGAAAATACCGCCCCGCCACACATCCCACCGACCGGTTGGAAAAAGGCTGAACCAGAAGGCGAAGGCTGTGACAGCTGATCAGACTGTCGGCATCGCTGAAAACAATGATCTCACCGCTCGCTTCCGAAACGCCCCAATTCAGCGCCGTCACCTTCCCGTAGCGCCGCTTCTGTGCCAGAAGCTTCAGGACCGGCCCTCCCTCCCCCATCCCCGTCTCCCCCTGAAAAGCCTGCACCAGGCCCGCCGTCCCATCCTCGCTTCCATCATCGATGACAATGATCTCAAGCTTGTCCGCCGGATAGTCCAGATCGAAACTGTTCCGAAGTTTCGCCTCGATATGACCCGCTTCGTTGCGCGCGGCCACGACAAGGCTCACCGTCGGCAGGTGCGGTTGGCCTGTCCCATGGCCGCCCTCGACCGTCACCTTGCGGCGAAGCGGCGCTAACAAAAACAGGACGACCGGATAACCTGCATAGGTAAATACCACCGCGCCGGCACACAGCCAGAATAGTAGTTGAAGGTACACGATTCTCCCCTCCCATTTTGGGCAAGATGGGCAATAACAATGGCCCGAAGGCCGTCAGATGTAGGATGGGCGTCCTAGTAGTCGCCGTAGTAATAGCGACTCCAGATCTTCGGCAGGAAGCTTTTCACATTGTTGATCACATACCCCAGCAGCCGAATCTCCAGCCGGGCGATACGCTGTCTAGCTTCCTGAATCTGTTCCCGCTGGGTCTTTCGTGCTCTTAGCAGAAACAGCATGCCATCGCTCCGCGCCCCGAGCGCAAGAGCGTCAGTGGCCAATAACACAGGCGGGGTGTCAATAATGATAAGAGAATAATGATCGCGCAGAAGATCGAGAACCTCCGTCATCTTCCTACTGTCGAGAAGCGGCGCCGGATTCGAACGACAGGCCTGGCTCATCAGCAGATGCAGCCCCTGACTTGTCCGATACACGCTCTCCGACAGAATCTCCCCCGGATTCTCGTGAGCCAGCAGGTCGTCCAGACCGCCCCGCGACGAAATCCCCAAGTACCGGTGGGTCTTCGGGTGACGCAAATCCCCGTCCACCAGAAGAACCCGGTCCCGAAGGTCCTGCGACAAAGTCATCGCCAGATTGACACTGGTCAGGGTCTTCCCCTCGTTGCGAACCGAACTCGACAACGCAACCACTTTTCCCCTCTTCAGATCATCGCCAGCACGGGCAAACGTATGCAGCAGATTCTTGCCGAGCAGGCGATATTCCTCACAAATGTGATGCTTGGGATCGTGAAAACTCACCACCTCCCTGATTGGTTTGGGAGCCAGAACCTGCACCAGACCCACGAAGGCCGGATCCGGTTCCGGCCCCGGAACCGGTATTTCCCCTTTCGACATTCTCCGAGATCGATCATCACCACGGCCCTTGCCGTTCCCATCCAGCAGATGAATGAAATTCTTCCTCTCATTCTGGCGAGGCTTCTGCTGCGGTTCCTCCAGCTCGCTCGGAAAAAGATCGGCATCAAGCGCCACTTTCTCATTGACGTCGTCCGGATCCTCTTCCAACACCGCGACAAC
Source organism: bacterium (assembly GCA_013203855.1). Classification (GTDB taxonomy): domain Bacteria; phylum Sumerlaeota; class Sumerlaeia; order UBA8349; family UBA8349; genus JABMPG01. The sequence goes on along the minus strand of JABMPG010000463.1, from coordinate 2,437 downwards.
CGAATCCCGTTCGACTTCGAGCTCGCCTTCTTCCCCGTCCGCGAGTTCATAGGGAATCGTCGGCTCGCAAGCCTCCTCTTTCACCGGCGTCTCCGGAGTATTCCCCCGCAAGGGCTGGCCCATCAGAAACCCGTACTCGGGCACCGCACAAAGATCCGCCTCGCACGGTTCATCGATCCGGGAATCCTCGACACACACCCTCTCCGGAAACTCCGAGACATCCGGCAGAGTACTCGCTTCCCCGCCGCCATCCTCCGGTTCCGCCGACAGCGAATCTGGAAAAACCGGCTCGACATCCCCGGCCTCCTCCCCCGCCTCACGGTCTTCCCGACCGTCCGCAAGATTCTCCGGAACAACCGGCTGGACATCCCCGCTCTCAACCGCCGCACCGCCCTCGCCATCCTCCGGTTCCGCCGAAAGCGAATCGGGAAAAACCGGTTCGGCCTCTTCGATCTCCTTGACTTCCTCTTCCTTCGCCACTTCCTCCCGTTCCGGAATAGTGACCGGAGTCTCTTCCTCAACAGTCTCACGTCCCAAGTTTCGAGTCGGAGAAACTATGGCCTCCGACTCGGGAACCAGGTCATCCCCACGATCCTCTTCCCTCGAGTCCGGGACGGGCGGCGGCTTTCGTGCAGACGTTACAATATCCTCCAAATCCGGCCACTCCAACATCTCGGGAGTCTTCTCACCCAGATCTCCTGAATCCGCAGACACCGCATTCCGTCGCACACTCGCCCCCGGCTGTGCTTCTCCAGACGAAAACCCGGAAACCAGATCCTCAACGTCCCCCAGATCAGCAGGGAACAAAGCCCCATCCGCCCTATCATTCGCGTCATCGCACATTTCCCGGGCCGGAGTCTCGACACAGGTTTCCTCCAACTCCCCCGGAAACAGATCCTCCCCAGCCAGCGGCTCCTCCACGACCGGCAGCGCCACTTCATCCGACCGGACCGCCCTCTCCTCGCCACGCTCGCGGCCCAATTCGCCCGGGAAAAGATGCTCATCCTCCCGCGACGGCGGAACGACCTCAGCGCGAGCCGGGACCACTTCGGGAACGAGAACGCCATCCTGGCCCGCCCCACGGGCCTCGATGCCAGCGGCCTGAGTCTCGCCCGCCTGGTTTTCGGCGGCCTCTCGGGCCTCTCTCGCCTTGCGGATCTGGTTGAGAAAACGACTCACGGCAGAACTCCTTCATCGACCGACGCAAACAGGTTTTCGCCCTGCAACCGGACGAGGATCCCCCTGAAGCCGGGCGAACTCGGAAATGACCGCCTTGGCCGTATCCGCCGAGATACGCCCCATACGCTTGGCATATTCCGCAAGCAGACAACGATCACAGATCGCGTTGATCAGACGGGGCACTCCCTGAGAAAAATCATGAAGCAATTGGATCGCCTGAGCGTCGAAAAGCTCCACACCCGGCAGACCCGCCACATCGATCCGATGCTGAATGTATTCAAAAGTGTCGTTGAAAGAGAAAGGATCCAGTGTGCAATTCACCAGAACCCGCTGCCGCAGCTGACGCAGATTGTTCGAAGCCATCGTGTCACGCAGCTCCTCCTGACCCACCAGAATGATCTGGAGAATCTTCTCCTTCTCAGTCTCCATATTCGACAGCATCCGAATCTCCTCGAGCACCGTCTCATCCAGGTGCTGGGCCTCATCGATAATCAACACCACGTTCTGCCCCAGATTGAGCTGCTCGATCAGATATTGCTGAAGAATCTCGATCCGGGCGTAATTGCCCTTGGCCCGCGACGGAATCTGCAACTCGTCGATGATCGCCTGCAACAGATCCCCCCGCTTGCGCGGCGGATGAACGATCAGGGCCGTCTGCGTGTCCTCACCCAGACGGGACAGCAGGATCCGGCACAGCATCGTCTTTCCCGTACCGATACCACCGGAGAGAATGCCGAAGCCCTTACGGTACTCAACCAGGTAGATCAGCCCCGCCAGAGCGGCCCGATGCTGTTTGCTCGGAAAGAAAAACGCCGGGTCCGGAGTCATCCGAAAAGGCTCTTCGCGCAAACCAAAATGTTCCAGATACATAGTGCGCCTCCTTGCGGCTTCCTAAGTGTCCGCCCAGTCTACTCTTAACCCCCGGCCCGGGCAGCGTAGACCGGAAGATTCCCTATCGTCCTCGCCTTCGGAGTCCGATTCGCCGCAGGCCGTGACGCGATCCGATACCCGCCACCTCCGGGATCACCCCCAGAACCGGCATATCGAGAAACCGGCTGGCATCCTCCAGGCTCCGAAAAGACGTGTCAGTGAATTCACGCACGAAACACAGCGCCACCCCGCACACCATCCCGAGGAAAGCCCCCATCACATAAATGGTAAGCCTTTAGCCACGCGGCGCAACTGTTTCGCTTTTCCTGCTTTTTCCCATAGCTTTTTGGTTTTTTGGCATGTAACTTGTACGCATGACCAGAGAACT
>JABMPG010000462.1 GCA_013203855.1 bacterium | reverse complement strand
GACGTGGGAGTAGCGCTCAACGACCATGAGGTCGGTCACCTTGACGGTTCCATAGCGGCAGACGCGCCCCACATCGTTTCGGCCGAGGTCGAGGAGCATGATGTGTTCGGCCCGTTCCTTTGGATCGGCGAGAAGATCTTTTTCGAGGGCGAGATCCAGGTCGCGAGTGGCGCCGCGGGGGCGGGTTCCGGCGATTGGCCGCACACAAACTTGGTCGCCCTCGAGTCGGATCAGGATTTCCGGACTGGATCCGGCGATGTGCAGATCGCCGAGTTGGAGATAGTACATGAAGGGCGAAGGGTTGATGACCCGAAGCGCGCGGTACAGGTCGAGCGGATCGCCCTCATATTGCCGCTGCAGGCGCTGGGACAGGACGACCTGGAAGATGTCACCGGCGAAGATGTATTCCTTGGCCCGGCGAACCGCTTCCTCAAACTCTTCTTTCCGGACGTTGGAGACGAGGTCGCTCGAGGGGGCGAGGTCCCCCGTCTCCGGTTCGGTCTGACCGGGCAGGGGAGATCGGAGGCGCTCGTGGAGGACGTCGATCTTACGGACCGCTTCGCGCCATGCCTTTTCGGGGTCGTCATGCACGTGGGCGTTGGAGATGAGGATCATCTTGTGCTTGACGTGGTCAAAGGCGATCAGAGTGTCAGTGATGCAGAAATAGGCGTCGGGAAGGTTCAGGTCGTCCGGGTTTGAATTGGGAATCTGCTCCCAGTGCCGGATCATGTCATAACCGAGGTAGCCGACGGCCCCGCCGGTGAAGGGGGGCAGTTCCGGGTCGGCCACGGGCCGGTATCGGGCCATGAAATCGCGTAGGACCTGAAGAGGTTCTTCCTCGGCGGAGAAATCTTCCTCGTTGTCCTGGTACAGGATCTGGATCTCGCTGCCCTTGCATTTGAAAACGACTTCGGGATCGCAGCCCAGAAAGGAGTAACGTCCGATGTTCTCACCGCCTTCGACGCTTTCCAGCAGGAAAGCGTTTTCGCTGTCGGCGATCTTCTTGAAGGCGGAAACGGGGGTTTCCATGTCGGCCAGGACTTCGCGCCAGACGGGGATCAGGTTTCCTCTGAGGCATTTTTCGCGGAAGGTGTCGAGATCGGGATAAACCATGATCCTGCGCTCCTGGTTGAGATGGTCCTGAAGGCGGAATTCCCCGCGCCCGAAGCGCCAAGGACAGCTCCCCTTGGATACTATACGGCGAAGGGAGTAGCAAGATAATTGGCGGATTCTTCCGGCCACGCCTGAATCCTTCACGGTAGAACCGATTCGGCTCGTGGCTGGGTTGGCAGGCGGCTTGTGGCGGGGTTGGCAGGCGGCTTGTGGCGGGGATTTCAGGCCGGATTTTGGTGATTTGGGGCGGCGGAAGAGCGTTCGGTCCGGTTGTCCGGTGGCGGAGGGCGCGGTGGGGCCGGGCCTCTGCGAAGAGAAGCGGTGAGCGATGGGGACTTGGCGGATGACTCGGCGTTCAGCAGAAGGCGATGGCGTCGTACCATCGCTGGAACTGGGCTTGAATGTTTGGCGAGACGCCGAGGAACTCGATCCGGAGCCGGCGGGCGTGGCGCCGGATTCGGGGTAGCGTCAGCAGGCGTCGGCGCACTCGCCACAGGCGCATGGCCCGCCGCGGCTTGACCCGGATTCGCTCAGGCACGTCTTCGCGTTTGGCCTTGATCCGCTCGCGCCGGGCGTGGTCGTCGGCGCGAGCGCCAAAGAGTTTCACCCCCACGCCCAAGGTGTGGGCCAGCGTGGCCAGGGCGTAAAACCCGGCGTTGCGCACGTGTTCCTGGCAGGGCGGATGGTGCAGGTTCAGGTCGCTCAAGAGCTCCTGGTAGCCCAGTTCCATCCGGCCTTTCGCGTCGTAGAGCCGCCAGACGGACTGGATGAATTCGAGCGGGTCGGTCACGTTCAGGATTTCTTCGGTCAGGTTGGTCAGCACGCCGTAGCAGGTCGGGAACATCTCGCCTTCGCGCGTGACGCGACGGCCGATGAGCAACCGTTTGTCCGGCCAGTCCTCGCACTGAATCCAGCACTGGCAAACCGCCGTGTCCAACCAGCCGCGCTTCGGGTCTGGCCCGAGCTCGTACCACTCCCAGTCCTGGCGCTCACGGAGGACTTCCTGGGTCCGTTTGAGCGCGCTTGCGCCGACCACGTAAAGCAGGCTCTCGTCTTCCACAAGGCAAAGGGTCGGCTCGTTGCCGTGCAGCGAATCGGCCAGGAAAAGGGCCTTCTCCAGCAACTTCAGAGGCTTGAGAACGTTCTTGGCCACCTCGGGCAGCTGGCGGCGAATCAGGCTCCGCTCGCCTTCACCCTTTTTGGCGATCCCTTGGGCCGCCACCAGCCCATCTTCCGCAGCATGAACCTGGCCGGCTGCCAATTTGAGGGGGTCCAGGGAGGTAAGTCGGGCGTT
>JABMPG010000461.1 GCA_013203855.1 bacterium | reverse complement strand
GTGGGACCCTGAATATCACGAACTGGGAGCTGACGGATGAGGAAGGGGTTTTCTCTCTCTTGTCGAACCCCGGCTCGGTGAGTCTTTCCTCTGGGGAGAGCATCGACGTCAGCATCACTTACAATCCCGCTTCCGGCCAGGTTCCCCCCCACCGCGGGAGCCTGATCGTCACTTCGAACGCCTTCGGTGTGGCCGGTACCACCACGAGCCTGGTCCTGGCGGCTCAGCCTAGGCGTGAGGTCTCGCGGATCGCGGACTGGATGCCGGTTACCGGCAACTCGACCATCAGCAACCACGTCAACGAAACCCCTGCTCTCACTCGTCCCTGGGAATTGGCTCCTGCGGGCGAGGAAGCCCGATACTAGGGCTTCAAGTGGGGCGGATGCAAGGCCTCCGGGATCAGTAACGGCCGGAATGTGACTCTCTGGACTGGGGCGACCATCGGGCGGCTCATCTTCTTTGGCTTGTCCGGGACGGGCACGGGCATGACCAACGGCACGGGTAGCTTCGCCTACACCATCTTCGACAACTTCGGAGGCAACAGCTATACGAAGTTCATCAACCTCGGCGAGATCCGAGTGCATACCGACCAGACCTGGTCGGGCGAGATGGTGCGTTGGCTGGTGCGGGACAGCGCGGGCGTCTGGTTCCTCAGCGTGGGCGCCACGAATGTGCCGGTGGCCGGAGATGGCAACGAAGTGACGGTTCAGGTGGACAACTTGGGGGGATGGCTCAGGGCGGACGCGGTCGCCGAGGCGAACATGAATGCCCTGAACAACAGCCCGAAGGTGCCGATCGCGGATCCAAACACACTCACCACACAGACGCCGGATTGGTCCCAGATCACCGGTGGCGGCATTTACATCGAGGTGGGCAATCTTCCTGACGACCCGAACAGCCTCAATTTCATCCCGGACATCCTGACCTGGATAAAGCGGCCTACTGCAGGCGAACAGGTGGAGTTTGCGGCCAGCGACGCCACCACGTCGAACGTGATTGTCTGCCCGAACCGTCCTGTCGCCATGGTCCAGATGCGGCCGGTGTTTGATCCGGGCGAGTGGGAGATCGCGCTAGATTCCATCAGCTGCACGCTGGACAGCAACGGCTCCGGCGCGGTGGAGATCCGCGAGGTTCTGGTCTACACCGATCCGAACCGGGATGGGTTCCTCGGAGACGGGGAGCTGGTGGCGCGCGGAACCGTTTCCGGGGACCGCGGGGTCGCCACCTTCCTGGACGGGGCCTTCAACATCACCCGGGACGACACCTTTGACCTGGTCTACGCGCTGCTCTTCAATGAGTCCGCGGTGGGCAGCACGTGGGATATCGACATTCAGGCGTCCGACCTGGCGGTGAACGCGGCGGCGAGCGGCGCGGGGGATTCGGTGGTTCTGACCGGTTCGGCCAGCGGCAGCGTCCTAGTGGGCTCTATCTCGATCCCGACCGGGAGCGCCAGCTTCAGTCGCACCGTTCTGGCGGAGACTTGGGACAACGTCACCACCGCCACTTTGCCTGAATATGACGTGCAGGTCCTCGGTCTCAGCGGCGAGGTCCCTGGCGCGGACTACACCTGGTCTTACAGTCTGACGAACACCGAGGTCACTGGGATGGGCTTGCGTACTCCGAGCGGAGAAACTAAGGCGGCCGGCCGCGAGACCGATCAGTATACTGTGGAGCCTCTTTACTGGGCGCCTGCGTCCTTCTCCCACGATATACTCACTGACGTGGTGATAGGAGAGAATACCGTGGTAGGGCTCGATTTCACTCTTCATGTGACCCAGAGCTACGCCAGCACGGATGTGCCCTTTGAGACAGGCTTTGCCGGCGTTCATCAGGTCGCCGCCTTTTCGGACTTCGTGGTGATCCTCAACGGCAGCCATGCCAATGACGCCAACGGGAACATCCAGATGAACTTCTACCCGATCCGCGATAACCAAACCTATGCGTATCAGATTGACGTGGACGGCCGTGAAGCCGACCAGGGAAACCTGAATGTCTGGGCGACGGAGAAGACACTGGCGGCCTTCGGGAGCCCGAACGGCATCAGTTCCTACGAGGTGTCCCTTGACATCGCTCCTTACGATGAGCACCGCAGCATCGTCGGTGTGAATCTGCTAGACACGGCGAGTTCCCAAGGCGATTCATTCGTGGGTGTTATCGACGGCCGCTTGGCCACCCTTCACAACGTGACGCTCACCTTCAACTCGATGGCGAACGCGCTGCTTGACAGCATCGTTCTCACCGAGACGACGGTCAAGGAGCAGATGACAGGGGCGGATTCCTGGGTACTGTACGACTGAGTTCTGCCTGACATCACCTGTGGGTTCTGGAGGCGGCGTTCTCGGAGCGCCGCCTCTCTCTTCAGATACGGTTCTGGTCCCGCTCTTCCTCTTCATCTCGTAAGTCATCGTTATGCCCCCTGACCTTCGTCGAGACCCCAACATAGGATTCTCGTATGAGGAAATACGCCATCGCCGTCATGTCCCTTGACCGGATCGGGATCATCAACAACGTCACCGGAGCGATCCTCAGCGTGGGCGGGAACATTGACAAGATGTCTCAGACCGTGATGGACGGGTGCTTCACGATTCTTATCACCGCCCGCTTTCCCGATGAAGCGACGCTCGAAATCGTCGGGCAGACCATCACAAAAGGAAGGCGAGCGGTTCCATCTGGACGTGAGCGTTCGGCCCTATCGCGACCCGAAGAGCGCGCTGGCTCCCCAGCGGCGCAATATCTACTTCCTGACGGTCACCGGCCACGACCGAAAGGGGATTGTTCCCGAGATCACCAGCTCTTTTGCTGGCCCATTTTCTCCAGTTTGTACCCAGTCTGCGTCGATTTTCGTCTGATTCGTTGTGGATGTGGGGCGCGGATCGTTGATTTCTCGTCAACTGGCGGGTTAGCGGGGCGTGTAGTGGAGAATACCCTCTTGTCGGGGGCGGCGTTTTTCTGAAATCATGTTTCGTCCGCAGGGAGTCGGACGAGCATGTTTCTTCGGCGCAATCGCAAGCGGCACCAGGGCGCGAACTACGATTACTGGACTCTGGTCGAGTCGGTGCGGACGGCTCGCGGTCCGCGTCAGCGCACGGTGGCGACGCTGGGGAAGCTGCCGGGTCTGGATGAAGAGACTCGCGTGGGGTGGGAGCACATCGGCGATATTCTCGACGGCCGTGCGCGGACGCGCGATTTCCTGAACGCTCCGCCCGATCCGCCGGAGTGGTCGGCCATGGCGTGCATTTTGTCGCTCGCGCGTTTTGCGCGCCCTCTTCGGAACTTCAGATCGCCGATTTCTGGTACGGCAATACGGCGCTGGACGACCTGTTGAGCGTGGCGGAGGAGAAGGTGAACGAGCAGCGGCTCTATCGCGCGCTCGACGCGCTTTTGCCCCACAAAGACGGGCTGTTTCGCCACTTTCAGAAAGTGTACGGCGAGCTGTTCGGCACGACCTACGACCTGCTGTTGTACGACATCACCTCGACCTACTTCGAGGGCCTCTGCGAGGCGAATCCCCAGGCCCGGCGGGGCTACTCTCGCGACAAGCGGCCCGATTGCCTGCAAGTGTGTATCGCGCTGGTGGTGACGCCCGAGGGCCTGCCGCTGGCCTACGAGGTATTCGACGGCAACCGGACCGACTGACGACCGTCGAGGAGATCGTGGCGAGCATGCGCGCGAAGTACGGCCAGGAGCGGCGCACGTGGGTGATGGACCGGGCATGGTGAGCGAGGAGAACCTCGACATGCTGCGCGAGCTCAAGGCGTCGTGGCTGGTGGGCACGCCGAAAGCGATGCTGAAACAATTCGAACGCGAGCTGCTCGACGAAAGCGACTGGTCGAAGATCGAGCCGGGCGTCGAGGTCAAACTCTGCGCCGCGCCGGACGGTTCGACCGAAACGTTCGTGCTGTGCCGCTCGCCGCTGCGGGCCGAAAAGGAAAAGGCCATGCGCTCGCGTCAGGTCGAGAAACTCGCCACGGCGCTGGCAAAAATGCAGACCCAGGCCCAAGCGCCCCAGCGAGCACTACGTGATCGGGGCCGCGCCGAAAGACGGGTGGGACGCCTCTTCTGCCGGTACTCTCGCGCGGCGCACCTGTTCGACGTCCGCATCTGCGAGCATCCCGACCCGGCCGCCCCACGCAAGAAACGCCTCACCATCGACGTGCGGCGCCAAGCCGAACTCGAGGAATGGGCCGCCCACGCCGATGGCGCCTACCTGTTGCGGACCAACCTGCGCGGCAAAAGCGCCGAGGAACTCTGGAAGACTTACATCGGCCTCACGCAGATCGAAGACTCCTTCCGCATCGCCAAGCACGACCTCGGACTGCGCCCGGTCTTTCATCAAAAACAAGAGCGCGTCCAGGCCCACATCCTCGTCTGCTTTGTCTCGCTGGTCCTCTGGCGCACGCTCCAGCAATGGATGGAGACCAGCGGCCTGGGCAGCGCGCCGCGCAAACTCCTCCAAGAGATGCGCCAGGTCCGCTC
>JABMPG010000460.1 GCA_013203855.1 bacterium | reverse complement strand
GGCAGCGGCGGCGGGCGGGCATAATGAAACGATGAGGTAAGTAGATGAATGAATGGAGAGACGAGACGATGCAAAGAGAGTTAGATACTGCCAGTCGGGCGGCTCTCGAGGCGGGAGAAAGAATCCTCGAGATATACGAAGCCGATGCCACCCATGTGAGCCACAAGGAGGACGGAAGCCCTCTCACCCACGCGGACTTGGCGGCCAACGCCGCTATTGTGAGCATTCTGGCAGAGGCTTTCCCGGACGATCACATCCTGACGGAAGAGGCGGTGGACGACCTCGATCGCCTGGAGGCGGAACGCGTGTGGATCGTGGACCCGCTGGACGGCACGCGAGAGTTCATCAAGCGCAACGGGGAGTTCACCGTCAACATCGCCCTGGTGGAGGGCGGCCGGCCCGAGTTGGGTGTGATTTACGTGCCCGTGACGGGGGAGCTATACTCGGCCCGGCGCGGCCAGGGGGCTTTCGTGCAGAGTAACGGTTCCGCCCCGCGGCGTTTGTCGGTCTCGCCGCGAGATTCACCGGCCGAGATGGTTCTGGCCAAGAGCCGATCTCACGCCAGTGAGACCATGATGCGCCTGATCGAGACGTGCCGTTTCGCCGACGTGAAATCCCGGGGAAGCTCTCTGAAAGGCTGTCTGGTGGCGACCGGAGAAGCGGATATCTATCTGCGTTTCGGTCCCACGAACGAGTGGGATATCTGCGCGATGCACGCCGTGGTGGTCGAAGCCGGCGGCGCCATGACCGACCTTGAAGGCCGAGAGATGACCTACAACCACCGCAACACCCTCAACCAGGGATTCATCGTTTCGAACAATCGAATTCACGGGGATCTGGTGGAAATCGCCCGCTCCGTCCGATCGAGTTGACACCGATGCCCGCCCGCTGCCGCACTTCCGACGCCCAACCGCCGCCAGCTCTGATCCAGGTGGACCTTGACGCAGTGTGGGCGGTAAGGGAGGTCTACGGGCTTTCGACTTCCGAACCGGATCGAAAGACTGATCCGGTCTATCACGACGCTTTGCCCGCTTTTCTGGATCTTTTCGAAGAGTACGGGGTCCGGGCCACCTTTTTCGCGGTGGGGATGGACGCGGAGGATGAGGGAAAGGCTGCCCGATTGCGTCAGGCGGTGGAGGCTGGCCATGAGGTGGCCAACCATTCCTATACGCACCAGATCGGTTTGGGCGCGCTGCCTTCGGATGATATCGATGCCGAGATCAGTCAGGCTCAACAATGTCTGGAAAGGGCCACAGGGACGACCCCGGTGGGCTTCCGATCCCCCGGGTACGATGCGTCGCCGGCCGTGCTTCAGGCGGTGGGGCGGGCCGGGCTCCTGTATGATGCTTCGATGTTGCCGACCTATCTCGGGCCAGCTTTACGCGCGGTGTCAAGAAAACTGTCTCAGCACGGCAAGGCGGGAGGCGGGCGTGGGCATTACGGCCAGGGGAGTTGGCGCGCTCCACGGCATCCTTATTTTGCCGATCCGGACCGGCCCTGGAAACCGGCTGTCGAGAACGGGATTCCAGAGTTGCCAGTGTCGGTCACCCGGCGTTTTCGCGCTCCGTTTCACGCGAGCGTTGGAATGGTTCTGGGGACGACATGGACGGCCCGGACCCTTCGCGCGTTTCGGAGAGAGGGCACCCCGCTGATTTACCTTCTCCACGGGGTGGACCTCTGCTCTCCGCGCAGTCTGACCGATCTGGCGAAGGGACGCTTGGGACGGCGTCTCTTCGGACGGGGCATAGAGGAGAAGCGGTCGTTTGTGAGAACGGTTCTGGAGTACGTGAGCAAGGAGTTCGAGCCGAGCCGGTCCGTGGACTACATCCACGCGAACATGCCAGTTTGTTGCTCCGTGGGGCGCGCGGGTATGCCGCAGGCTGGATGAAGCGGGCTTATCCCGTGAAATGCGCGCCTTTTTGCTTGACTTTCGAAACCCCTTCTGTCGCAATAGCGATGGATTCGGTGCGATGTCGAGTGCCGGAGAATAGTCTCTTGTGTCTCTGGATTTTCCTGGATCCGGTTCTTTCCCCCGCAGTGCATGTACATGTATAAAGGAGAGTTTTGCCCCAATGAGAATCACCCGATTCCTGCTTGGTCTGATCTTGGTCACGAGCGTCATGAGCACACACGCGGCCGACATTTATTTTTCGGATGCCTTTTCCGGTGATGGGGGGCGGCCTGCGGGATGGGTCTTTGACGCTGCGGACAATGCCTATTGGCAGATTCAGTCCGGCTGGCTGAACACGGGTAACGGCGATGATCTGATCACCGCAGACCGTTTTTCGTTCGGTCTTGTCAATGTTCCCGGTTCGGACAGTTGGGAGGACGGTCAGATCTCGTGTCGGTTCTGGATGAACCAGGCCAACGGTAGCGTAGTGCTGTTCGGGCGCTGGCGGAACCGCGAAAACCATGTGCGAGCGCTGCTCAATGTAGTCGAAGACAACGTGATTTTGCGGATCGAGAAGGTGAGCGAAGGCAAGGTTACCCCGCTTGCCTCCCAAAGCGTTGACACAGAAGCCATGGGCCTGCCCCCGATCAAAAATGGCAACCAGGAAAACGCCTTGTCCTACAGCCTGTCTCTCGATGGCCCCCAGATCACCGCCAGCCTCGGCGGACGCCCCATCCTTCGCGCCCGCGACCCGCGTCCCGAGGAGGGACAATTCGGAGTCGCTCAGAGGATGAACCAAGTCTTTTTCGATGACGTCATCGTCCAGTCCGCGCAGGACGGGGCAGGCGCCATCCAGGCGATTTTTCATGTGGAACTCGCGGGGCAGGTTTCCCAGGACCAGGCCAGCGAAATGGCAACCCGGGTGGAAGAAGCCAATCAGGGCCCGGTTCTACTGCGCCGGATGGGCGAACAGTATGCTCTCTGGCAGGGCAACTATCTGACACGGGAAGAGGCCGAAGCGGCGCTCAGCAATCTTCGCGACCAGGGGTTGCCCGTCAGTCGGGTGGTTTCGGAAGAAATGGGACAGTCGGACAGTACTCGAGCCATCGCGGAAGGGGAGGAGTTTTTCTCGGTTCGGGTGCTCTCGTCAACGGATCCCGCGATGGCCCGGATGCAGGCGAACGAACTGCGCCGTCAGGGCTACTTCCCCTTTATCGAACAGGACGCTCAGTATAACAAGGTTCTGGTAGGCCGTTTCCCCTCTCAGAGTGAAGCGCGGAAGATGCAGGCCCAGATGAAAGCCGAGGGCTTTTCCTTCGCCCAGACCGTCAGCTCCAAGGAATTGGCAATGGCCCAGGCTCCGACCCAGGCCGCAGCCTCGAAGATTCAGTCCAAAGCTCTGACAAGCCCGGAGTGGGAAAACCTCACCTCTGCCCAGCAGGAGCAGGTTCTCAATATTATCGCTTCCCGCCGCGCCATGCGGCAGGGCCTTCAGTCTACGGAGGAACTGCTCGAATTGAAGAAGCGAGTAGATGCGCTGGACGAGCAGCAGAAACAAATCGTGGTCGATCTAACACAGGCGGAGGATATCGAACAGAAACGCCAGCAGGATATCCGCCAGATCGTCAACCGGGTCAACCGGCAGGTGGATGAGGGAGACTATGACGGAGCGCTGGCGCTTCTAGACCGTCTTGAAGAAATGGACCCCGCCTCCCCGATTCCGTCGTTCAAGCGCGAGCGGATCGACCATCTGAAGGCCGGCACTTTCTTCGGGCAGGAACAATTGCAGAAAAGCCTGGAACAGAAGCTCAGCATGTTGGAGAAGCGGGCCGAGGAACTTGCAAATCAGGGAAAACTGACCGACTTGGAGCAGGCCTTGCTCCTGTACGTTCAGATCCTTTCCGAGGCGCCGGACAGCTCGGAGCGCGCACAACGTGCCCAGGGCCGTTACCAGGAAATCGATCGGCAAATTGCCCAACGCCGCGCCCAGATGGCTGCCGAAGCCAAGAAACAGGCCCGTTCCGAGCGGATGATGGTGATGGGGGTGCTTCTCGGGGTGGTGGTCGTGTTCCTGGTGATTCTGGCCGTGCTCATTGTCGCCGGGCGACGGCGCTACAGCCGGATGTTGCAGCAATTGCAGGAAGAGGCGATCGTGCCGCTTCAGGCTCTTCAGCAGCGCACGCGGGGGCTGTCCGCCGCCACACCAGAAGGATTGACCTTTGAACAGTCCGACCAGAGCCTGTTGTCGGAAGAAGAATCGCCCGACGCTGAATTCATGATCGCCGAGACCGAAGAAGAAGAATACGAAATTGAAGCCGAAGAGGAGGAGGAACCTCTCTCCGCCCTG
>JABMPG010000053.1 GCA_013203855.1 bacterium | reverse complement strand
GCTTCGCGGGAACATAATCAGATCGCCGATCACATCGTCGGCATCCAGTCGCAGTTCGTAATTGGCCCGAGCCAACCAGACCATGGCGCCGATCGTGTCTTGCATATTCTTCAGTCTGGGCTCCGCCTCTTTCGTTTGCTCGATGGCCCTCTCCATCTCTTCATAGGTGAATTCCTCCTCTACGCGTCCAAGGATGCTTCGCGCGGCCTTCATGTGGACGGCCATTTCCTCCAGTTTCCGCAGAAAAAGGGGCTTAAGGTAATGATGATCCGGTTTGATTCTCGTCTGGGTGGAAAGCGTGCCAAGCGGATCAAGGGCGATTCCCGTTTTGGCCGTAATAAGGCCCGTACGAAAAACGGTCGACGACAGATGGCCTTCCCCGACGGCTCGCAGGCTCATGACGAAATATTGGCCGCCGGGAGGGACGCCGGCCTGGTCTGGATGAGGGACGATGGAAGGATTGAACAGAGCGGCCGCTTCGATGGAATACTCCAGCGTGAAATAGGCGCCGATAAGCAGTTTGCGCTCCAATGAGAGACCACCGTCGATTTGCACGATGCGGGAGGCCAGTGCGTAATTGTCCTCAAGTCTTTGCTCGTAGTCTTCATGGCGCTGGGCGAAGTTTTCTATGACTGACTCCAGTGCGCGTGCCACCTGCTCGTCCGAAAGCGCCGCGATGCGATGAAAGACGTCGGCGACCTGGGCCGCCACTCCAAGATGAAATGGCAGGGTCACGACCCGTTCGACATTCCTTTCAAGCCGAATCGGGAGTTGCCGGACTTTTAGATCCGAAGGCGATCCTGTCTGGCGGATGGGATTCATGAATTCTTTTCTCCTCTTGGAAGCATTCCGCAATAGAACGTGTCGAGATCACAAGGATCCCAGGATCTCGTCCCGGGCAAGTTCGACAACGCCGACAGCGGTGTCCGCGGCGCCATAATAGATCAGCAACGTCTCGCCACGTTCCACGATGCCGGTGGGAAAAACAACATCCCGAACGAAGCCTTCTCGTTCGAAGTCAGCTTCGGGAACCAGCAGGGGCTCGGGCGAACGGCGCAGGATAACGCCGGGGTTTTCGGGATCGAGCAGGAGCGCGCCGGCGGCGTAAGGGCCAACGCCGCCGGGCACGCGTCGGTTTCCGTGATAGATTTCCAGCCAGCCTTCTGGGACGCGAATGGGCGGACATCCCGCACCGATGCGCCCCGAATCCCACAGCGACGATCCACCGTGGAGGACTTCATGTTTGCCCCAGTGGACGAAATCGGGAGTGCGTGCGAGCCAGATTTCGGGAGAGGAAAAATGCGTCCTGGGATTGGGCCGATGCAAGGCAACGTATTCGCCACCGATCTTCTCGGGAAACAGCACGACGTCCTTGTTTTCCGGGGGAAAGATAACGCCGTGTCGTTCAAAGGTTTCGAAGTCCGTCGTGGAAGCCAGCGCCGTGGCCGCCCCATGGCGTGAAACGGCGACGTATGTGATGTAGTAAGTCTGGCCGATTCGCGTAATGCGTGGGTCTTCCACGCCAAACTCCTCATAGCGGTTGTCCGGATCGAAGCGCAGTCCTTCAAACGAATCGAGAATTCGTCCGTCGCGGCTTCTCAAGAGACGGATGTGGGAAGTGAAGGTCAGGCGCGTCTGGCCCGTTTCCCGCATCTCGACAACGCGCGGATCGATGGGTCTTATCTCGTCTTCGCCGACCCAATCGACAACAATCCCCCCTCCCTCGATGTCCCACCTCGGCAGCGCCACCTGGCCGGAGCGCCGCTCCCGGGTTTGCTCGGACACCCTTGCCATGATGACAACTTCGCCGCCGCTGTCGATCACACCAGGATTGAAGACGCCGACGACCTCGAGCTCCTCACGGGAAGGGAACAGGTCCTGCGGTCGCAGCAAGCATTTTTCAAACAGCCGTTGGATCATTTTTCGTTTCCATCGGCCAGATGCATGGCTTCAATGGCCATGGCCAGCGAGCGGCGTCCGTTCTCTTCGGTGATGACGCGCTGATGACTGTGATCGGGTATCCATGCCGCCTGGTCGCGGAACATGGCGCGCAAAAGTTCGCCATACAGATGCATCTTGTCTTTCTCGTCGCCATGATGGAATTCAATCAACTGCATGGCGTCGATATCTTTGTGTCGTCCCCGGCAGGGCCGATCTTTCGCTCCATAGTTTACAGTTACGTCCAGGCGCGAGCCGGGAAACAAGTCGCAGAGCTCGCGCGTCCGCTCTTCATCGACGACACAATGAATCGATAGTTTCGTCGGAATCCACTCGTAAAGCCGAACGTCGCCTCGCTCAAAAACCAGCCGCGTCTCCTGACGGTCGAGACGCCCCGGTTGATGGAAACCGTGATAAAAGTTCACCAGGGCGCCACTCCCATAGCGGACCGCGCAATTGACCTGTTCTTCCATCCCACCATCGGGTCGGCGCGAGCGCTGGGCCGACTCGACCTTTCCCGGACCGAACCATCCCGAAAACAGGTCAAAGAAATGAACGCCGTGTTCTATGAAGAGGCCACCGCTCTTTTCGCGATCCCAGAACCAATGCTCCGGCAAGAGGCTTTCGTCAGAGGCGCAATTCTCGAAATGCCCATACAGGAATTCCCCCAGGATCTTTGTCTCGACCAGTTGCTTGATCCGTCCAAAGAGAGGATTGTAACGCTGCATGAGATTGGCGACGAGGATCAGCCCGCGCATGCGGGCCTCGGCGATCATCTCATCGGCCTGGTCGAGACTCATGGCCAGAGGTTTCTCGCAAATCACGTGTTTTCCCGCGCGCAAGGCCATCATCGCCTGCTCGTGGTGAAGAAAGGGCGGGGTGGCGATATAGACCAGGTCAATGTCGGGCTGCTGGACCAGATTCTCGACCTCCATCACGTCTTCGATGCCGAAGCGCTTGCCCGCCGCGATGGCCGCCGGGCGATGCGTGCATGCCATGGCGGCCAATGTGACTCCGGGGATTTGCATGAAATGCTGCAGGGCAAACAATCCGAAGCCTCCGCACCCAACCACACCGATACGTTTCGTGTTGTTACTCATTGTTCTTCCATTCCGCTATCGTCTTTGCCATGGCGGCCAGATCATGGACGGTTATCAGAGAGATCAGCCATGACAATGTCGACTCCGCCCCCTCGTTCTGGTTGGCGCCTTGAGGGTTGAGCCCGTCGCGGCAGCCGCCGGTCTTGTAATCATAGAGACAGACGTTCAGGTCGTTCTTACCGAGGAACCATCCCAGGAGCCGCCGGATTTCGTCGCCCCACCGCTGTTCACCCGTGTAGCGGTAGGCCTCGGCGCACGCGTCGACCAGCGACATGATCTCCAAAGGCTGTTGATCGAATAAGGCGGGTTCATCCCCCTGCCGGTGCCAGCCGTTACATCCGATCAGCCGGACGTTGCCATCGCGGTTGGTCTGGATGTCCAGGAGCCATTCAAGCGAGCGAACTCCCTTCTCGAGCATGTCCTCGTCGGGAACCCATTGACCGCACAGGATTAGAGCGTGGGAAAGTTTTGCGTTGTCGTAGGTCACCAAATCCTCGCACCAGGGCCAATCGCCGGTGGCCATCTTTTCAAACAAGGCATAGAGTTTCTGGGAGAGAAGGTCACGGACCCGTCGAACCTGACTGTCGCCGCCGAACCGCTGCAGATAGGCGTGGATGCCAACCAGGGTAAACGCCCAGGCGCGCGGCGAGGTGAACGTTCCGACGGTCGGCAGCGCATCGTTGAACAGACGTGTGGCGTAGCCCAGCACACCATCGTTGGGGGCCAAGGCGACAGTCTCGCCAAGTGCCCACAGAGTGCGACAATGGCTGTCTTCGCTGCCCATCTCTTCGTGCCAGTTCCGGTCGTAGGACATGAAGTTGCGAAAACGTTTTGTTCCCCTGTTGAACGCCCCCTGAACAAAAGCCAGATAGGTTGTGACCAGTGGCAGGACGGAATCGTCTTTCAGGAGCGAATAGTACCGTAAAACCGCAATGAGGGCTCGGGCGTTGTCGTCCGTGCAGTATCCGTGATTGCGATCGGGAACGGTGTATATCGCATGCTGATAGATGCCGGTGTCGTCAGTCATGGTTCTGAGATGTCTCAGGTCAATCTCAGGGATAGCGTCGGGCAAAACGAATGTCTTTGGCGCAATGATCAGCCGCGGACTATTTCGGCGTTCTTCAATTACTTCCGCGGCAATATCGAGATATCTACGAGCAACCTTTTCCCAAATCATGGGGCGGCAATGCAGGTAGGCGCGCTTGCGCATGGCGTTGCGCTCCCGGTGGTTGTCGAGAAGATCGTTCACCTGCTCGCAGAGCGCCTCGGAATCCTGGAATGGAAACAGCCGGCCGCGGTCGGCGGCCAGCATCTCCTCGGCGTACCAATAAGGCGTGGAGATGACGGCTTTGCCCGCGCCCATCGCGTAGGCCAACGTCCCGGACGTGATCTGCGCCACGTTCGGATACGGTGTAATGTAAAGGTCCGCCGCACCGATGTAGCCGCACAATTCCTCCAAGCTCACGAAACGGTTCTGGAAGACCACGTGATCGTGCAGACCGTTGTTGTCCACCCATAGTCCCAGGGAAGTCCGATAAGCATTGCCCTCGTTGCGCAGGACATGAGGATGGGTCGCGCCGAGGATCACGTACTTCACGTCGGGATGGCGTTTGATCACGCCGGGCAACGCGTTGAGCATGACTTCAATCCCTTTGCCCGGCGACAAAAGCCCGAAAGTCAGCAGCGTGGTATGTCCCTCAAGCCCAAACTGATCTTTGTGGAAACTGGGATCCACGAACGGAACGTCGGGAATGCCGTGCGGAACGAAGCTGATCTTGTGCGGTGGAATATCGTAAATGTCTTTGAGGTATTCCATTCCAAGCTGGCTCATCACAACCAGCCGATCCGACAAGTTGCCCATTTCGCGGATGATTCTGGCCTGGATTTTCGAAGGCTCCTTGAGGACTGTGTGGAGCGTGCAGATAATGGGCATTCTGAGACTGCGCAGCAGATTCAGGATCAACACGCCCTCGGCTCCCCCATAGATGCCGAATTCATGCTGAATAATGGTAACGTCAATCTGATTGATATTCAGCAGGTCCGCCGCCGTCTGATAGTCGATCTGTTTGTGGGCACTGACCTGAAACTGGACATCTGAAGGATAGTCGAGGCTGGACGACTCCTCATCCATGGCCAAGACAACTGCGTTTTCCGGGCCAATAAATCTAGACAGCGCATCGCGCAGGTCTTTTGTGAAAGTGGCTATGCCGCACAGTCTGGGGAAGTATGTTCCAAAAAGCGCCACTTTGCCCACTTTACGGACATTGCGGTTTGCTTTGGCCATTTCGCTCTACCTTTCTCCTGTCAAAGCCCATTTGGGCTGTCGCTCGCCAAAACTGAAACCCGCGTTCTGAGCAAGGTTTTTCTTGTCCTTCCATCAGAGACTACGTCCAGGATGATAGCGGTTCTTGCTGTCCCCTGCAAGCAACTCCAGAAATCGGGATAGGTCATGCCGACCCGCGCGTTGCGACATGGACGGCTGCTCACAAGACCGGAGATCCCGCTCACGCACCCCGCCATACTGATCTTTGCTGGCCTACGCAGCCTCCCGCCATTCGTATCGATGATGCAGGCCGCCGAGCCGGGGAACAGAAACTACCTGAGCCTGTGGAGAAGGCTTGCTTTGGACAGCGCGCGAGGTGGGAGAATCTTTGCCCAGATGGTAATGAGTCCGTTCTTCAGTTGTAGTGAGCAACATAATTCGCGGATCAACCTGCGCAAATGCTTCTCGTTCAAAACGATCACATAATCGAGCATCGCACGCCTGCTCGCCGTGAATCCGAGGAGCACCCCTGGTGAGATTCTCCCGTGCCATGCGCCCGATCAGTTCGCGAACCTCCCGCTTTGTCGGCGGCCGGCCCTTCTTCTTGCCCGACCTCGACTTCCACCGCCAGTATCGCCGGAATCCCTCTCGGTGCCAGCGCACAACGGTCTCTGGCTTGACGATTATCAGCGAGTCGCGCCACTTTGCCCAAAATCTTCGGAGCCCGATCCAGAAGAGCCGATCGAACCAGCACAGCCGAGGCTGTGGATTGTTCTTCTTGAGCACTGCGAGCTGCTGGCGCAGGGCG
>JABMPG010000459.1 GCA_013203855.1 bacterium | reverse complement strand
GAGAACGCTTTCTTCGGGGGGGGAGTCCGCGCGGGTAGCCACGCGGGCTAGAGACGTGTTGCGGGGATTGGCTTACGAGCCGCAGCGGTCCATGCGATCTGTTCAGGCTACGCTGCAGGGGTTGGGGTGCAGCTACGCTCATGCGGGTCGGGTTTTTCGGGAGACGTACGGGATCTCGCCGGTGGAGTACATGAATGCGATCCGGATCGAACGGGCGCGGCTGTTTCTTCGCGATACGGATCTGAGCATTTCGGAGGCGGCATATCGGGTGGGTTTCAGCAGCGCCGCGTATTTTTCGCGTTTGTTCAAGCGTCTGACGGGTCTGAGCCCCCGCGAGTTTCGCGAGTCTCAGCGAGAGGCGGCGTCGTAGATGTATATCTCCTCGGAAAAGGATTTCTGATGAATCGTCCCAACATTCTACTGCTTCATACGGACCAACAACGTTTCGATACGATTGCCGCCCTGGGTGCGGGGCATATGCAGACGCCGAACATAGATCGGCTCGTAGGGATGGGTACGGTTTTCAATCGCGCGTATAGTTCGAATCCGATCTGCATGCCGGCGCGTCATGATCTGATCACGGGAGCAACCGCGCGGTATCATGGCTACTATACCAACCTCGGGAGTCCGATCCAGGATTACTCGCTGGGCACGATTCCGAGGTTTCTGACCGAGGCTGGGTATCAGACTTTGGCGGTTGGGAAGATGCATTTTCATCCCGAGCGAGAGCACCACGGATTCGCCCACATGTTCCTGATGGAGGAACTTCCATCGTGCCGGGAAAACGACGCTTACCTGCAATACCTTCAAGAAGTGGGCTATGGTCACGTGCGGTGTCAGCATGGGGTGCGGCCGCTGTTCTATCACACGCCCCAGCGATCGCTCGTCCCGGCGGAGCATCATGGTTCGGCCTGGGTGGCCACCCAGACGATTGACCTGATTCGGGAGGAGCGGGATCGTCCGTGGTTTCTTTTCGCAAGCTGGGTGGGGCCGCACCCCCCTTACTATATGCCGGAGGACTACCTCGAAATGTATCGGGGTCGGGAATTGCCCGACCCGTGTCCGATGCCAGAGACCGTCCCGACACAGGTGCCGTCTTCGCCGGGGAATGTGGCCGGGGATCGCCTGCGGCGGATTCGGGAGGCGTATTTCGGGGCAGTGAGCCTGATTGATGCGCATGTCGGGCGGATTCTGGATGTTCTGGAAGAGACGGGGCAGATGGAGAACACGGTGATCCTGTTCACGGCGGATCATGGCGAGATGCTGGGGGATCGAGAGATCTATCAGAAGATGGTTCCTTACGAGGGGGCCGCGCGAATTCCACTGATCGCTTGCGGGCCGGGGTTTGAGAGGGGCAGATCGGAAACTCCCGTCACGACTTGGGACGTGGCGGCGACGATTCTGGATGCTGCCGGGATCAAGGCGCCGGAGGATCATCCGCTCGCGGGGGAGAGCTTGCGGGGCCTGCGGGATAGGGAGGCTCGGATCGTGGTCTATCACCATGCGCCGGGGCGGGGGCGGTATGTCGCAGCCGTGGGGCGCGGGTATAAATTCGTTCATTGGTACAACGGCGGACAGGAAGAACTCTATGATTTGGGAGCCGATCCGTGGGAGCAGGAGAATCTGGCGGAGGATGGAAAGGTTGGGATTTCGGAGACGGGTATGCTTCTTCGGCAGGCGTGCTTGGATTTCGAGAGGGATCGAGGAATTGCGGAGAATGTTCGCGATGGGGATTTTGTCGATTTGGAGTACATGGTGCCTGATGCGCACCGGGGAACGCTCTATCCTCGCTGGTCGTACCAACAGTTTCCACGATGGATGAAAGGGTATTCGGCTGAGGACCTCCAGGCGATCGCGGACCAGATGCGGCGGTGCCTGCGGGATGAGGAACTGGCGCTATTGGAAGATGCGGAATGGCGGGAAGCGGCGCTCGAAGCGTGGCTTAAGATCGGGGGCGACGCGAACGTTTACGAAGAGATCTTTCGGGAGGCGGAGGGGATGGTGTAGGCGCGGGGACGAGTTTCGTTTCGCGAATCCGGGAGTGGGAGTCTGTCGCCTTCTCAGGTTGCTGAAAGGCTGTGATAGAGGTCGAGTGCCGAAGGGAAAGGGCCGAGGGCGCGTTCGAAGATTCCAAGGGACCAGGCAATGGTCATGCCGTAGTTGGTGATGGGCACGCCGGCGCGTCGGCACTGGAGGATGCGTGAGAGCATTTCGCGTCGGTTCCACATGCAGGAACCGCAGTGGACGACGAGGCGGTAGGGAGAGATATCTTCGGGGTAGTCGTGTCCCTGGACGTGCTGGAATTCGAGTCTCCCGCCGACGTATTGGGTGAGCCAGCGGGGGATTTTCACGCGGCCGATGTCTTCGCCGATGGGGTGGTGAGAGCAGGCTTCGGCGACGAGAATTCGATCTCCGGGGCGGAGAGTGTCGATGGCCATGGTGCCGCAGACCAACTCGTTGAGGTCGCCTTTGACTCGGGCGAAGAGGATGGAGAAGGAGGTGAGGAGGACTTGGGTGGGCGTGTCGCCGGCGACTTTGAGGAACGCCTGAGAGTCGGTGACGACGAGGGCAGGGGGAGTCTTGAGGCGGTCGAGGGCGTCGCGCAGTTCGCGCTCTTTGACGACCAGGCAGTAAGCGTCGTTGTCGAGAAGATCACGAATGGACTGGACCTGGGGGAGAATGAGACGTCCCTTGGGGGCTTCGAGATCGATGGGGACGACGAGGACGGCCATTTCACCGGGTGGGACGAGGTCGCCGAGGATGGAGGGGGCGT
>JABMPG010000458.1 GCA_013203855.1 bacterium | reverse complement strand
TCAGATTAACTTCGATGTCATACCCGGCGAAACGCTCGGCCTGGTCGGCGAGAGCGGATCGGGCAAGACCACCACGGGACGCACTATCCTCCGCGCTATCCGGCCAACGAATGGCGAGATCTTGTTTCGGGACAACGGGGAGACGCTGGACCTGGCCCGCGTAGATGAGAGGGACCTGAAACCGCTGCGCCGCAAGATGCAGATGATCTTCCAGGACCCCTTCTCGTCTCTGAACCCGCGGATGACCGTCGGCGACATCGTGGGCGAGCCACTGCGCATTCACCGTCTGGCCGGCCGCCGGGAACGAAACGAGCGGGTCGAGGAAATGCTGCGCAAGGTCGGCCTCAAACCCGAGCATCGCCAGCGCTATCCTCACGCCTTCAGCGGCGGCCAGCGCCAGCGCATTGGCATCGCCCGCGCCCTCATTATGAATCCCGCCTTTGTCGTCGCTGACGAGGCGGTCTCGGCCCTCGATGTCTCGGTCCAGGCTCAGATCATTAATCTTCTCCAGGACCTCCAGAAGGAACTGGGCCTGACCTACACTTTTATCGCCCACGACCTGAGCGTCGTCAAACACATCTGCGACCGCGTGGCCGTCATGTACGCCGGCAAACTCGTCGAGATCGCCGAGACCGAAGCCCTCTTCGAGAATCCCAAGCACCCCTACACAAAGGCGCTTCTTTCAGCCGTTCCGAACCCCGACCCGGACCAGCGCCTGCAATTCGGACTGCCCGGAGAAGTTGCTGATCCCGGAAACCTGCCGCTCGGCTGCGCCTTTCACCCCCGTTGCGTTGATTGTTTCGCCCCCTGCGACAAGTTCACGCCGGAACTCATCGAGCAGGAAGATGGACGCTATGTCGCCTGCCATCTCTACAACCCGCCGGACCGGGGAAGTTGAGCGGCTATTTTCCTGAGGCGCATTTCTTGCAGATGCCGAAGATGGACAGCCGGTGGTGGTGTTCCTGGAAGTCGTGTTCCCGGCAGCGGCGCGTGATGGCGCGGATGATTTCGGGGGCTTCGAACTCGATGAAGTCGCCGCAGCTCTCGCAGATCATGTGTTCGTGATGGGTGTGGCCGTAGATGTACTCGTAATGAAAATGGGTGTCTCCGTCGCGAATGGCTCGGAGGAACCCGGCCTTGACCATGAGGGCGATGGTGCGGTAGACGGTTCCGCGGCTCACCCGGTTCTGCCCCCGGGCCAGGTCCGCGGCCAAGTCATCGGCCCGAAAATGGTCGCCGCGGTCGATCACCTCATCGAAGACGATTCGGCGGGCGGTGGTGATGCGTGACCCGGCCTCCTGGAGATAGGAGACGAAATCCTTCCAGGCATCCTCATGGAGGTGATTGGCTCTGTTATTTCGTCGGCCGGGGGCGTATTGGTGTTTGCCTGGAAATGGGGCTTTCATGGCCAAATGAAACTCCGTCTAAAGAGATGTGGCACGACTTTTCGGATTGTAGATTTGGCCCCGTTGGGGCAGAATACCCGGTCTTCTGTCCTGCTCGGGAACTTGCCGAGGGGATGGACAATCAGCAAGAAAGGACTATGACAATGGCTCACGTTATTTCCGACGACTGCACCATGTGCGGCAGTTGCATGGCGGCCTGCCCGGTTGACGCGATCAGCGAAGGCGATCCGAAGTACGAGATCGACGCCGATAGCTGCACCGATTGCGGCGCCTGCGCCGGTGAGTGCCCCGTCGAGGCTATCAGCTCCGCTGACTGATCTCGCGTTGTTCTCCAGGCTTGAGAGGCCATTTCCCTCCGGGGGGATGGCCTCTTTTGTTTTTTTCATCGTCTTCCCCTATGATATCCATTTTCCGATCTGGTAAACCAGAGTGGCCAGCACGAAGGCAATCGACGTGGAGTACAGCGTGGAGAACAGCGCCCATCTCCAGGTGCCGCTTTCGCGACGGATCACCGCGATAGTGACAAAACACGGGGCGTAAAGCATGACAAACAGCATCAGGACGAAGCCCTTGAGCGGGCCCCAGTCGGGGTCCTTGCGCAATCGGTCCGATAGGGATTCGGTCTCTTCGGGGCTGACGTCGCCCATGGCGTAGACCGTGCCGAGGGTGCCAACCACTATTTCCTTCGCCACAAACCCGCCCACCAGGGCCACATTGGTCCGCCAGTCGAAGCCGGCCCATTGCGAGATGGGCTCCAGCGCTGTTCCGACCCGTCCGGCAAGGCTGTGAGCCAGTTTCTCAGAGGCGATCTGGTTGGCGCTGGCACCCTGGATTTCAAGGTTCTGGATCTCCTCCTCGGGCATTTGGGGGAAATACATGAAGACCCAGAGGAGCACGCTCATGGCCAGAATGATCGTTCCGGCTTTCTTCACGTACATCCAGGTCCGCTCCCAGGTGTGCAGCAGAACGCCGCGCAGGGTCGGCAGGTGGTAGGGCGGTAGTTCCATCACGAAGGGGGTTTGCTCGCCCCGGATGACGAAGCGGCGCAGAACCCACGCCGCGCAGAGGGCGACAATCCAGGAGATCGCCCAGAGAAGGAGCATCATCTGGGTGCGATGACGGGTGAAGAAGGCGGCGATGAGCATTGCGTAGACGGGCATTTTCGCGCCGCAGTTCATGAAGGGCACGACCAGCATCGTCACGAGCCGGTCCTTTTCCTCGCGCAGGGTCCGCGTCGCCATCACGCCCGGTACGGCACAGCCTCCCGCCCCGAGTCCCCCCGAGACGATCAGGGCGAGGATGCTTTTCCCCTGAAGGCCGAAGGCGCGTAGAACCCGGTCGAGGATGAACGCGACGCGGGCAATATAGCCGCTGTCTTCGAGGAACGAGATGAACAGAAACAGGAAGAAGATTAGGGGGACGAAGCCCATCACGCCGCCGACGCCGCCGATCAGGCCGTCATCCACCAGCGAGTGCAGCACCGGCATTCGGGATTCCAGGCCGCCGGATACCTCGGACAACCTCTCAAAGATCCACTGCATGAAGCCGGTGGGGCTGATCCAGCCGCCGAACCACGGAACCCATCGCCACTCGTCGGAAACCTTGAAGACGAAAAAGAAGAGGGCAGCCACTACTCCGAACAGGAGGAGGGGGCCGGCCAAGCGGTGGCAGACAACCGAGTCGATCTGATCGGTCTTGTGCTGGCGGGCTTCTCCGGTAAGAGAGATGGATTCCTTGATGGCTCCGGCGGCGTAGCCGTAGCGCCGTTCGGCAATCAGGGTGATGGCGTCGTCGTCGAAGTGCTGTTCGATTGCGGTCCGGCTTCGGGTGGCTTCGCTTGCGATCCGGTCAGCCGTTTCGTCGTCGGTCATCCTCCGGATCTCAGCGGCCAAGGCGTCGTCTTCCTCGATGATCTTGACTGCAACCCACCGGGGGCGATAGCGGGTGGCGATATCGGGAAAGGTCTCAATAACCCCCGCCAGACGCTCGATTTCGCGATTGACCTCGTGGCCGTAAGTCACGGTTTTGCGCGGCAGGTTGACTTTCCCGTCCGCCACGTTCAGAGCGACTTCGAGCAGGCGGTCGAGTCCTTTGCCCCGGCTGCCGACGGTGGGGACCACGGGCACTCCCAGAAGGCTGGAGAGTTTGTCCACGTCGATCTGATAGCCGCGCTTTTCCGCCACGTCTATCATGTTCAGGGCAATGACGAGGGGCACTTCCATTTCGAGGAGTTGGACGGTGAGATAGAGATTGCGCTCAAGGTTCGATGCGTCCACGACGTTGACGACCACGTCGGGTTTCTCGTCAATGATCGCGCGTCGTGCGACGATTTCCTCGAGGGAATAGGCGGTCAGGGAATAGGTGCCGGGCAGGTCGAGAACGGCGACGCGGCGGCCGTTGAAGCGGGCCGTGCCCTCCTTGCGTTCGACGGTGACGCCGGGATAGTTCGAGACGTGCTGAACGGTTCCGGTGAGATGATTGAAGATGGAAGTCTTGCCGGCGTTGGGATTTCCGCCGATAGCGAGTCGCGTCATACTTCTTCCTGAGAGACTTCGATCTTGCGCGCTTCATTCATGCGCAGGGCGAGGTGATAGCCCTTGATCAGCACCTCGACCGGATCCCCGAGAGGAGCGTGGCGCTCGACGTAGACCCGGGCGCCACGGGTGACGCCCATGTCGAGAAGCCGGCGCCGAATGCCCGATTCGCCGTCCCTCTGGAGACGAGTGATGATGGCGCTTTCGCCGGTGACCAGGTCGAAAAGGGTTTTTGTCATGCTTCAGGTGATTCCTCGGGCTTCTTTTCGTTCAGGGGAGAGACGCGGATTCGTTCGGCCATGCCGCGTCCGATGGCCAGGCGGGTCGAGCCGGACACGACTCGCACAGGCCCATGGCGTCCGGCAGATTGGGCTACCTGGATGACGACTCCGACACGGATGCCCATGCTGATGAGCCATGTCCGGAAATGACGTCCGCCCTCCAACTCGGCCACAACCGCGGGATGGCCCGGGGTGAGTTCGGTGAGGGGGAGACTGGTAGCGGTGGTTCGTGGGGACATCTTGTATTGAGACCCTATATCAGTAGGGAGTGTCGAAAAGTCCCTTGGTCCGCACCATCCGGTCCAAGGGTCACGTTATTGATATTAGGACAAAGTTCCATTAAGGCGCAAGGTGTAAATGCGGGGAATTTCGGAAGGGGGTTCCCCGCAGGCGTTGGGAACCCCCTTGTCCGTATCAAGGTCAGGGCATCGTCACCAGCAGGCTCTTGCGGAAATCGCCGGGGCCTTCGATAGTCACCTCGAGCTCGGCGGGCTTGCCGAGCGGCCAGGGGTAGACGGAGAACTCGTAGGGGAAGCGCTCGCGGACGGGGGGCTGCTGATCCGCGCCCTTGACTGTCACGTTGACTTTCGCGCCGTCGTGCGGGCCTTTAATGAGGGCGGCGTAGATGGCGTCCTTGCCCATGGGGGAGCGGACGCGAAAGACGTGCAGCGCGCCCCATTCGGGGTTGATGTCGACCTGGATATGGCCGGTCTCCACCTTGGGAAGATCCGGGAAGACGACGCCTTCTTTGGCCGGAAGAGAGAGTGTCACGATCCCTCGGGCGGGAACGTTGATTTCTGTCGGCGTCTCGGGCAGGACTTCGGCGGTGATCTTGCCCTCTTCCCGATAGGCATAGCCCTGGCCCTTCTTGAGGCCGATGAAGTCGGCGTTGAGTTCGAGGGGCAGGTCGACGTCTTCGTCGTCTTGGCTCATCAGGATCAGGAAGAACCGGTCCGGACTGCGGGCGGCCAGCCAGTCGATGTTCGGATTGTCGATCTTGACGAGGCGACGGTCCAGCCAGAGCTCGGCATCCTTCTGGTTATAGATCGTCCCCGGCTCGGCGCCATAGACGCGCGAGACGAAGTAGGCGTAGTTCTTCTGCCAGACCCAGGGGAACTGGATGTGGTTGTTAGAGCGCAGGAAGACCTGTTCGAGCAGGTAATCGAGGGTCCAACCGAGTTGCACCGGGATGTGATGATAGTAGATGCCGGAGATGTCGGGGCCTTCGGAGGGATATTCCGGCCGCATGTAGAGGTCGCTGAAGACGGTCATATAGTAGCCGGGATAATTGGTGAACCGGCCGACGGCCGAATTGCGGGCGTACGTGCGGAAGATCTCGCGACCGGTGTGCTGATAGACCCTCAGGAGGTGGGGCGCCCAGATCGACATGAGAATGTGGCGCATGGCGTCCTCGCGCGTCACCCAGAAGTAGGTGGTGGGCTGCTCGAGGCCGAGTCCGACCTGGGCGACCTGCCAGGCGGGGATGATCTTCGAGGGGGTGTCGCCGGGCTGGCGTGGGAAGCCAAGGCGCTGCCTGTCCCGGTTCTTCCAAAGGATTCCTGTCTCGCCCTTGACTTGGTCGTCGGGATGGACCTCGATGTCTCCATCGGGAACCACCGGCTGGGACCACTGACCGGCGACGGTGTGAAAAGCGCCTTCCTCGGCCGCGTCGAGATACTTGCGGTCGCCTGTCATTTCGTAGAGGTCGATCAGGTCCCACCAGTAGGGATAGAAACTGATGTTGTAGAACTTGATCGGGTCGAGGGGCTCGGTATGGCGAGTGTTAAAGGACTCCTCGATAAACGCGTCGGCTCCGGCGATGATCTTCTGCATGAGTTCGTCGCTCGGGCGAAGTTTCCAGGCGGCGAGTAGTTCCGACCACTGGCTGGATTCGTTGTAGTCCTGGCTGTGACGGATGTCGCCGTTCTCGAAGGCCATATCGGCGATCCACGGGTTCAGGCCCTTGAGCAGCATGTGGAGCCCCTGCCAGTAGG
Source organism: bacterium (assembly GCA_013203855.1). Lineage (GTDB taxonomy): Bacteria > Sumerlaeota > Sumerlaeia > UBA8349 > UBA8349 > JABMPG01. The sequence continues at coordinate 1,001 of JABMPG010000458.1, read as the reverse complement.
AAGTTCCGTAGAAAGTGCTCGGCACGTGCAGCGTGTCGGTGGTCCATCGCGCGTCGGGCAGACCGAAATGGGCGCCGACGCGGGTCAGGGTGAACTCGATGGAGGGCAGGGCGCGTTTGGCGAAGATTTCGTCGTCGCGGCGGAGCATGGCCGCCGAAACCATCGCCAGAGGCGAGGCCTGGGTGACGGAACCGACGCCTTCGATATTGTAGAAGCCCTTGAGTTCGTCGTCCCAGCCGCTGGCCACGGGATCGAGCATCAGGTCCATCATGTTGAGTGCGGCATCGGTTAGAGAGCCGTAGATGGGGCTGCGGTAGTCTTTTACGCCCATGACCGTGTCGGAGTAGTACTCCAGCGCCTCGTTCCATCGCCCGGGATAGGTCAGCACGCGCCATGTCACGCGCTGGGGCTGATCGGCCTGCCATTCCGAGCCCTCCAGGCCGAGGATCGGCATGAAGATTGTGGGCTGGACGTTGGCCGCCTGGTTGAGCAGGGTGAATCCGCAGATCGGGTTGCGGGCCTTGGGCCAGCGAAAGGGCAGCGCCTTCGGCTCGGCCGAGACGGCCAGGCATACGTCCTGATTGTCCATTTCGTCCGGCGCGACCTGAATGAGCGACATCGCGTGCGGGGTAAGGGAACTGGTCACCAGGCGGGCATACTCGGGAATCCGCTGGAACTGGTAGACAGGCGGGAGCTGGACAAAGTCGATCTCCTCCCGGGCCCATTCCTTGAAGGGGCTGTAGACCACGGAGTAGTGCCCGCTCTTCTCGGGCGTCAGGGTCAGACCGAAACCGGCGTCCCAACGGCCTTTTTCAAGCGTCCAATGCGCGACGGCCCGCAGGCCGTCCGGCGATTCGTAGATCATTTCAACGTTGCCGTCGTCGATCTTCCGGGCTTCGCGGGGGATGAGCGGCGTGACATCTCCGGTGAAAAAGGGATTGTCTGGGCGCATGGGCATCTCGAAGACCTTGTCGCCGATCTGAACCTTCGCCGTCAGGACC
>JABMPG010000457.1 GCA_013203855.1 bacterium | reverse complement strand
GGCGGAACAGAGAGAGGAAAGTCCGAACACCAAAGGGCAGGATGCTTGCCAACGGCAAGGCGGGGTGACCCGACGGAAAGTGCAACAGAAAAGATACCGCCGATGGTTCGCGCAAAGCCGAAAGGCGGCGGCGGACACAGGCAAGGGTGAAATGGTGCGGTAAGAGCGCACCGGCGGCGTGGCGACACGTCGGCCAGGCAAACCCCATCCGGTGCAAGACCAAATAGGGATGCAGCGGTGGCCCGCCGCGAGGTCTCGGCTTCGGCCGGGACGGGACATCCGGGTAGGTCGCTCGAGCGGCGCCGCAAGGCGTCGCCTAGACGAATGGTCGCCGCCCTCTTTCGAGAGGGAACAGAATTCGGCTTACAGGCCCGCTCCAGTCACTATCCAACCGACGCCCACCCCGACTTCGATATCCTGATTCACGATGCGAACCGGCGAGACTTGGTCGTTTTCGAGAACCACATCGAGAACGTCGCCTTCGACCTCGGATAGGTCGAGCCATTTCTCGACTGGCTTTCCTATTTCCATCACGCCCAGCGGTTTCTCGTTCACGCTGATCCGCACCTTGTGGAAAAGGTCGGGCCGGACGGGTGCCAGGAACACGCCCAGGAGCGTCTCGCCCGGCTCCCGGCGCAGGGTCGCGCAGGCCGTGCGCAAGGTCGGCCGCATCCGGCGGCCTTCCACGTCGAGCGGTTCGCCAAAGCCTCTCGTCAGGCCTTGGCGTGAGGGCTTTCCGAGATCGAGCGAGGAGAGAAGGCGGGGTGAACTCGAGAGTAATCTTCTCCGCAATAATACAAGTTGTTCCGTCTCCTCGCTCAACTTCTGCTGGATCTCATGCAAGGACCGCGCGGGAGAGTAGATCTCCACCAGTGCATCGACGGAGACGTACGGTTCGCAGATCTCATCGGCTTTCGGGGGGTGCGCGGATCGTTCATTGCGCTCCGCGGTGAGGTTGATCGTCGCGTCCAGGGGGAGCACCTTCCCGATGCGCCAACCTGACAGCCACTGCATGTCACGCAGGTGTTTTTGATAGTTGTAGCGGAGGAGTCGCATGAGGCGGAGTGTGTTGTTGGACATGGGCCACGCGGAATACTGGACCCGCATATCGCGTGTCCGGCGCGCGAGGGGTCGCCAGTACTGGAGAAATCTTGGCCGATGCTCGTTCATTCCGCGGTGAGCGTCGAGGTCGCACTCGAGGAGCCAGGACTCGCCTTCAAAGATGCTGCGTATAGGTTCGGAGCAGAGGATCAGACGTCCGCCGGGGCGGGTGACGCGGAGCATCTCGGTGAGGACAGGCGGGATATCGTCGAGGTGATGGGCCATGGACCGGCAGAAGGTGATGTCGAACACGCCGTCGGCGAAGGGCAGGCGGTGCCCGCTGGCGAAGACGCGTGCGAAATAGCCGTCGAAGAAATCGGGCGATTTGCGGTAGATCGTGTCGCCACTCGGGGCCGTCAGTTCTTCTTGGGGGATGAGATGGGAGTAGCCCCGCATGTCGAACCGATACAGGTTGGCAAGTTCGGGGTCGAGGGCAACCACGTCCGCCCCGCGCTCGGCCAGCATCCGCGATGTTCCGAGTTCCCCAGCCCCCACGTCGAGGATCGACGGATTCGCGCTGAAGTCGATCGTCTCCAGAATCGAGTCCGTCATGCGATCGGTCATGTCATAGTGTGTCTCGACCTGCTTCTCGATCGCTTTGCGGCGCCGCGCGTGGGCCGGGTCGGCCTCCCAGGTCTCCTGGCGGATCAGCCGCCGCGCGATCATTTCGTTCAGACACGGCGTCCAGTGATGGTCGAGAATGGCTAGAGAGGCAACTCCGAAATGGATGGGGAAGTCGATCGCGCAGGCGGCGCATCGGAGTTTGCCTTCGTGGATCAGTTCCGCTTCCCCGTCGCCTTGGGGGGTCTTCTCTTTCCGGAGTTGGAGCGGTCCGAAGCAGCGAGGGCAGGCGAGTTTTTCGAGGAGGGAAGGTTTCATTTGGAGTTTGGGGTTTGGGGTTCCGGACCAGGTTTTCTTGCGAGAAACTTCGCACCCACGTAGAGGAAGCGCAGGCCGAGGAGGATGAGGGCGGCGGCGCAGAGGATGATGAGGGCGCGGTAGACGCCGTCGGTGAGGAGGTGGCGTCCGGAGATAAGGAGAATTCCGACGAAGAGGTACCAGGTGTAGTCGGACGTTTCGTGTCCGGCATAGAATGCTAAGTATTCCGGGGCGGTTTTCGGGGCCATGTGGGCGAGTTGGCCTGCTCCGATGGTGGCCCACCAGCCGGTGAAGTAGGGATTTGCGGCGCACACGGCCGCTCCGAGCAGGATGAGACGGGGCCAGGCGTACGCCCCGTGGGGCGATGCTTCGAGGTTCAGGGAGAGCCCCCAGACGTGGCGGAGCATGTCCGCTCCCATGTAGACGAGGGCGGCCCCACCGATGACTCCGATGGCTCCTCGCACGCGGGGCCGGGCGATGACGGCCTGGAGTCCGAGGATGAGGAAGAAGAGTATGATCAGTTCGAGGAGGGCGTGACCGGTGAGAAGCCAGAAGGGGGCCCAGAGAGACCGCTGAAGGGCGGTCTGCTCGATGACGGCCACGAGGAGCGGGCCGGGCATCATGGCGCCGGAGAAGCCGGTGAGAAAGGCAAGGAACCCGAGGCGGCCGATCCGGCGCAGGCCGGTTTGTTCGAGCGTTTTCTGGGATGTGGCAGGGTTCATCCCGTGTCTTTCAGGAGGGGACCAGGGAGCCGAAATGGCGCTCGAGAGTCTCCCGGAGTTGATCGAGTTCGGTCACCTGCATCAGTTCGACGCGGGCCACCCGTGCGCCGGGGAGTCCGCTGATATAACGCACACAATGCTTGCGGAACTCGATGAGTCCGTGCGGGCCGCGATGGAGACGCATGAGTCGGGCGTGCTCGAGGAGAATGCGGATCCGTTCGGTTTCGTCCGGGAGTTCGGGGAAGAAATTCCCGGTTTCCTGGGCCTGCGCGGCGTGGCGGACCAGCCAGGGATTGCCGACCAGGCCCCGTCCAGCCATGGCGGCGTCGCAGTTCGTCTCCCGGAGCATTCGCCGGGCGTCCTCGATGGTGAGGATATCACCGTTTCCGATCACCGGGATATGGAGTTTTTCCTTCAGCCGCGCGATCCATTCCCACTCGGCCGAGCCGCCGTATCCCTGAGCCCAGGTGCGGGCGTGAAGCGCAATGGCGTCCACTCCGAGGTCTTCGAGACGGCGGGCGAGATCGAGGGCGCCGTTGTTTTTCTGCCAGCGGATCTTGGCGGTAAAGGGGACGTGGGGCACGGCGTCGCGGACGGCCTGAGCGACGGCAACGGCGCGATCCGGAGTTTCCGCGAGCGCCGCGCCGCAACAGTTGCGGGTGATTTTATTGGCGGGACACCCTAGGTTCATGTCAACGATCGCGGCGCCGTGCCGAACGACGATCCGGGCCGTCTCGGCCATCAGGTCGGGCCGGGAGCCGAAGATCTGGACCGCGACGGGGGGCTCTTCGCCCTTGAAATCCATCACGTTCCAGGTTCTCGGATCGCCCCGGACCATGGCCTCGGAACTGAACATTTCGGTATAGACCAGCCCGGCACCCATCGTCCGCAACAAGTCGCGGAAGGGGCGGTCGCTGTAGCCGCACATGGGGGCGGGCAACAGGGGGCTGAGAAGGAGATAGCGTCTGAGGAGTTCTCGACGGTGCATGCTGAAAACATCTCTCCCGGAGAGTCGGCCCATATCCACGGGCCATCTATCCCGTGATTTTACCCTAACAAGATGGAGACACACAAGGAGTCGATGAGGCGGGCAGGGCCTTGATCCAGGAACTCCTCAAAGCCTAAAAACAAAACTAGACAAGTTGCATCGCTTGACATTACAGTGCCTTCGGTGTCAAAT
>JABMPG010000052.1 GCA_013203855.1 bacterium | reverse complement strand
TTGTTGTTCGGCGTAGAAGTATGGCGGGAGTTTTTCTTTCAGAATATCCGCCGTCTGACGGAACTGGCTCACGGGTATGGCCTGAAGGTAATGATGCATTCGTGCGGTTCGATCCGGCCTCTGATCCCGCATCTTATCGAGGCGGGGGTCGATATTCTGGATCCGATCCAGGTGTCGGCCGAGGGCATGGGGACGGAAGATCTGAAACGGGAGTTCGGGCATGAGATCGTTTTCCATGGGGGTATCGACACGCAGCATGTGCTGCCTCGGGGGAGCGTTGAAGAGGTGGAGAGTCACGTGAAGGAAACGATGGGAACGCTTGGAGATTCAGGTGGTTACGTGTTCGCTCCGAGCCAGATTCTGGGGCCGGACATTCCGGTCGAGAATGTTCTGTCCATGTACGAAACCGCGAAGAATCTGAAATTCTGATAGCGCCAAGGGAGGTGGATCATGAGCGACGTGAAGAAGAACGGACAGGTTCAGGACGGACTGGAGCGGCGCGATCTCAAAGCGGGGGAGGGATGCGATCCGCGCCATATCAGCAATGGCTGGGAGATCCCGAGCAAGACCTATTGCGATCAGCCCTACGTGGTGAAGACCGACGACGGGGCCTGGTTGGTGGTGATGACGACGGGCATCGGCCATGAGGGTCAGGCCGGGCAGCATATCGTCACCTATCGCAGCGCCGACCAGGGCCGCACCTGGACAGACGCGGTGGACGTGGAATCCCCCGAGGGTCCCGAGGCTTCGTATGCCGTGCTTCTCAAGACCCCGACAGGGCGCATTTACTGCTTCTACAATCACAACACCGACAATATCCGCCGGGTGAAGGTGCACGAGCCGGACAAACCGAGCTGGCCCAATCGGGACGGCTATTGCTATCGCGTCGACAGCCTGGGGCACTTCGTCTGCAAGTACAGTGACAATCACGGGCGCACCTGGTCTGACGAGCGGTATGAGATTCCGATCCGCTTGACCGAGATCGATCGGGACAATGTGTATGGTGGCGAGATTCGCTTTTTCTGGAACGTGGGAAAGGCTTTCCTGTATGAGGGAAAGGCTTATGTCTCGCTACACAAGGTGGGAGGCTTCGGCGACGGATTCTTCATCCGCTCGGAAGGCGTGCTTCTCATGAGCGAGAACCTGGCTGGCGAAGCCGATGCGGGAAATCTCACGTGGGAAACGCTTCCGGATGGCGAACGTGGTTTGAGAACTCCCCCGGGAGGGGGACCCGTCGCCGAAGAGCAGAGCTACAGTGTGCTGAGCGACGGGTCATTCTATGTTGTCTACCGCACGACCGATGGTCACCCCGCCTGCGCCTACAGCCGGGATGGCGGTCACACCTGGAGCACGCCCGAGTACAAGGCTTACGCGGATGGGCGGCTTGTGAAGCACCCCCGTGCGGCCAACTTCGCATGGCGTTGCTCGAACGGGAAGTTCCTGTACTGGTTTCATAACCACGGTGGCTGCAAGTATGAGGACCGCAATCCCGTGTGGCTTCTCGGAGGGATCGAGGCAGACTCGCCGGAGGGGCGGATCATCCGGTGGTCGCAACCCGAGATCGTTCTCTATGATGACGATACGTTTGTGCGCATGAGCTATCCCGATCTCGTGGAGGATGGCGGCTGCTATTATCTGACCGAGACACAGAAGAGCATGGCTCGGGTTCATGAGATTCCGATGACCATTCTGGATGCGGTCTGGAACCAGTTCGAGAATCGGAGCGTGGCGACGGACGGGCTGGTTCTGAACCTGTCGGATGGGCGGGAAGAGACGCCTCGAGAGGTGCTCATGCCGGACCTGGGTGACTTCGTGATCCGCGACGCCAAGCGCGACGATTACGGGACGAAGGATCTAAGACGGGGGTTTTCCCTGGACCTCTGGATTCAGCTCGGGAGACTGGAAAGCGGGCAGATTCTCCTCGATACTCGCACGGAACATGGACAGGGCTTCTGCCTGCAAACGACTGGGCGCGGGACCGTCGAGATCGTTCTGAACGATGGGCGCACGGAGAACCGATGGGACTGCGATCCGGGCCTTCTTAAGGCGGGGCAGGTCCATCATCTCGCCGTGATCGTGGATGGCGGGCCGAAGATCGTGAGTTTCGTGGTGGACGGCCAGTTCTGCGACGGCGGCAAGTTCCGCCAGTTCGGCTGGGGACGGTTCAACCCGAACTATCGGGGACCGACGGGAGGGGAACTAGTTCGAATCGGGCGAAATGTTCGGTCGATCCGCCTGTACGACCGCGCTCTTCTCACATCTGAGGCAATCGGGAACTATCAGGCCGGGGAGTGAGGCTCAGGTTAGGCGCGGGCTTCAGCCAATAGGTAACAGCGCGAAGATGGTCACGCTCCAGACGGCGTGGCAGATGATGAGCGGGACGATCCGGCCGATTTTCCAGTAGAGAAGTCCCCAGAAGAGCCCTGCCACCGCGGCCGCGCCGATGAGCATGAAGTTCCAGGCGGGAAGGTGGACGAGAGCGTAGCAGGCCGTGGCCACCAGATATCCTGCGGGCTTGCCTAGATTGCGCCCTAGGTTCTCCTGAAGAAAACCTCTCCAGTAAATCTCTTCACCCGGGCTGGTTACGAGCAGCAGCAGCAGGCAGATGACCCAGCGGTCGGTGCCCTCGCCGCGCGAATAGATGCCGTTTACCTGCTCGGGCGCGAAGCCGAAGAGCCATCCCGACAGGGCGTTTCCAATCCAGAAGATCAGGTAGAGAACGGCGGCTCCCGCGATGCCGATCAGAATATCGGAAGGGCGGAATTCCCAGTTCAGCCGGCCCCGGCCGAGGAGGATGGCCGTAGCGCCGAGAAAGCCTGCCGCAAGGGAAATCTTCAGCCAGAAATTACCCCAGGAAAAGTAGAACGTGAGAAACCAGAGGGCGGACGCCATGGCGAGGGTAGCCGCCAGGATGGGCCATCGGATCTCGCGGCTCATGGGAAGATCCGATCCATGATGAGTGAGGCGATGAGGAGAACGCCGAATGCCACGTCGAGCCGGGCGGTCTGCGCATCGGCGTCGGCGGGGATGTTTTGGTAAACCATTCGGCAGAGGGGCACGGCGATGACCAATGCGAGGAGGACGAGGAGCGACCACAGACTGAGAATGCCTGTGAGGGACATAACGATGACCGCGAGAAAGGCGAGAGCCACCAGCGATACGTAGAGCAAGCGTCCCGCGGGCTGTCCGAAGGCGACGGGGAGGGTGACGATGCCCTGCTGATTGTCATAGGCCGTGTCGCGGATATTGTTGGCGAGCAGAACCAGCGCTACGAGGATGCCGAACGGGATCGAGACGAAGAAGAGCGGGAGGGAGAAGGCCTGAGTCTGGACATAGTAGGAACCCAGCACGGCCAGGGGCCCCCAGACGAGGAATACGGCAAATTCGCCAAGTGCGCGGTATTTGAGCGCGACGGGCTTGGCTGTGTAGCAGAAGCTGACGAGAGCCCCGATCACACCGATGGCCAGGATCGGCCAGCCCTGCGTGATGGCCAGATACAATCCGAGGCCGCAGCCGATCGCGTAGAGAATCAACGAGACGGCGAGGACCGATCTCAGATCCAATTCCTTGTAGGCGAGCGGATGAGGGCGGTACTGGACCGTCGGCGCATCCGGGACATCCACCGCGTTTTTCACGTCGTAATAATCGTTGATCAGATTGGTCGCTCCATGAAGGGCCACCATGCCGACGAGGGCCATCGCATAGAGAAGCCAGGAAATCCCCGCTTCCGCGGCCCAGAGGGTGCCGATGGTCACGGAGATCGCGGTCATTGAGAAAGACCAGGGCCGAACGGCCAGAAACCAGTTTCGCATAAACTGCACGAGCAACACCTCCGAGTCATGTTCGGGCGACCGCGCGGACCGGCGCCCCTGAGTTCATTCTCGAAAACCGTAGCATAGGAGTCCGGTTTCTTCACGCGCAAAGCGCAGACGGATGCGAGGCGAACGTCAGGAGATTCGACCGAGAAAGCGGAGCAGGCCGTCCAGGATCGTGAGGGGGTGGGGGGGACAGCCCGGAATCCAGAGGTCCACTGGGACGAGGTCGGCCGCGCCGTTGTGGGTTTCGGGATGGCTGTGGTAGAGCCCGCCCGAGATGGCGCACGCGCCGGTGGCGATCACGATCTTCGGCGAGGGAATGGCCTCGTAGGTTTTGAGAAGCGCCAGCCGCATGTTTTCCGGGACGGGACCTGTGACGAGGATTCCATCGGCGTGGCGTGGGGATGGGACGAACTGGATGCCGAATCGGCCCATGTCCCAGGCGACGGTGGAGAGGACGTTGCAGTCGGCCTCGCAGGCGTTGCATCCGCCGGCCGACACGAAGCGCAGCTTGAGGGATCTCTTGAAGAGCTTTTCCGCCAAGGCCTGGCGGGCCTCAGCCGGAAACTCGCGTCCGGGACCCGTGATGAGATCCTCACGTCGAGCCGCCGCGAGACGGTACTCGTGAGTGAAGTGAATGGCGCCCGACGGGCAGGCCCGTTCGCAGGCCCGGCAGAAGAGGCAGAGGCCGAGGTCGATGCGCAATTCGCCCGTGTTTATCTCTCGCAAGATTGCGCCGGTGGGACATTGCCTTAGGCACGCGTCACAATTCTCGCCGCACTTACCCGTTTCGATTTCGGGTGCGCCAGCGAAGCGCTCGGGCAACTCGGGCGCTGGCCCGTCTGGGTATTTCAGAGTCCGGTTTTTCTGATGGAGTCGTGCCGCGAGGATATTCCACATGAGAGGCATCAAAGATCGTGTCCGCAGTAGGAGAGGTTGAAACTCTTATTACAAAGAGGGAAGTCGGAAATGGCCTGGTTTCGCAGGGCGCAAGCCAGGCCGAACCAGTTATGAAAAGAGGGATCGACGATCTTGGGGACCGTCAGGTTGGCGTTTGCGTCGGTACGCGTCACGTGACAGATCTCGCCTCGCCAGCCCTCGGTGAGGGAGATCGCCATTGAGTCGGGACGAAGAGGGCCGACGCTTGACGAAATCGGACCTTCGGGCAAGGCGTCGAGCTGTTCGCGGATGAATCGGAAACTCTGCCGCGTCTCGAGCCAGCGCACGTAGGCCCGCGCGAAGCAGTCGCCGGTAGACCAAGTGCACACGGGGAGATGATGGAACCGGTAGATACCGTAGGGGAAGTCGCGTCGAATGTCGCGGGAGAGTCCGCAGGCGCGGGCAGCAACGCCGACTAGGCCGATGTCGCGGGCCGTGGCGGCGGTCAGGACACCTGTTCCCTCAAGTCGGGCCAAGACGGACGAGGTGTTGAACATCAATTCTATCGCGGAGACGGCATCGGCTTCGATTTCGGCGAGACGGGCGCGAAGATTCTGAGCAAGGGCGGTGTCCAGGTCCCATTGCACGCCGCCGGGAGTCAGCAGGCCGCGACCGAAGCGGTTTCCGCAGATCAGGGCGGTGCAGTTCAGAACGTCGCCCCGGATCCGTCCGCAGTAGTTCTGGGTGGGGAGGAAGCCGACGTCCCCGGCCAGTGCTCCGAGGTCGCCGATGTGGTTGGCGATGCGTTCGAGTTCGGCGGCGATGGCCCGGATCGCCTCGGCACGCGCGGAGACCTGCGTGCCGGCGAGGGTCTCCCATGCCTGACAGCAGGTCGTGGTATGGGAGATGGTCGTATCTCCTGCGGCGGTTTCGGCATAGTGGAGGGTGCGGGGCGTAATGCCAGCAGCCAGAGCGCGTTCGATTCCCCGGTGCTGGTAGCCGAGAGAAATCTCGAGATGGTAGACCGTTTCGCCGTGGCACTGAAAGCGGAAGTGGCCCGGTTCGATGACGCCGGCGTGGACGGGTCCGACGGCGACCTCGTGGATCTCTTCGCCGTCCATGCGAAAGAAGTTGGCCCGGCCGATTTCGGCGCTCGGGACGTCCTGTGCACGCGAGGGCAGGAAACGGATCGGTTTCAGCCAGGGGTGACTCTCGGGCAGAATGCCCCACGTTTCAAAGATCTCGCGCTCGAACCAGTGGGCCTGAGAACAGGCCGGGGTGAGTGCCTGGTATCGTTCGCCCGGACGTGTGGCCAGAATCCGCAGGCTGCCGTCGGCGTCGTGGGCCATCACGGCCAAGAGGAGCAGCGTGTCGTTCTCGGGTTGGAACATGGCGAACAGCGCATTTAGTCTCGCCCCTAACCGCACATTCTCAATCACGGTTTCGCGGAAGGCAGGCATCTCGACTACCGGGCATGCCGCGAAGGGAAAGGCCCGGGCGTTCCGAACGAGAAGGCATTCGGTCGTCATAGCCCCACCTCCTGCGCCGCTGCCCGAATCAGGTCGCCGACGCTCTCCGGCAGGAAGATTCCCGTGGCCAGCGCCAGCAGAAGGAGCAGAAGTGGCGCGAGGGTGTCGAGCTGTATCCTGCTTCTCTGTGTGGGAAAACCCTTTTCCGGTTTGTCAAACAACATCAATAGAACGATTCGGGACATGGCGATGAAAACGATGGCGAGGGCCGCGAGGAAGAGCGTGGTCAGGAGCCAATGGCCGCCATCAATCATCGTTTTCAAAATGGCGAGTTTGCTAAAGAAAATACCGAAGGGGGGAAGTCCGGACAAGGCCAGGAAGCCGGTCAGCCACAGGCCTGCCACCATGCGCGCGCGATCGGAGAGTCCCCGCGCGTCGCGCACGGAAGTCGAGCCGCACCGGGAGAGGATACCGCCGGCGAGGAGGAACATGCCGCCCTTGACGAGGGAGTGGTTCAATGCGTGAAAGAGGCCGCCGAACCCCGCCCCCACGCCGACCGCTATGCTGAGGATGCCCATGTTCTCAACGCTGGAGTAGGCGAGGAGCCTTTTGTAGTCGCCCTGCCCGACGATAAAGAATGCGGCGACTACGAGCGAGATCACTCCGAAGAGGACGAAGATTCCCTTGCTGAAATCGGCGAGTCCCGCGGCGGCCAGAACGGCATGGGCCCGCAGTACGGCGAGAAAGGCGCAATTCAGAAGCGCACCGGACAGGAGCGCCGAGACGGGGGCGGGGGCCTCGCTGTGTGCGTCGGGGAGCCAGGTGTGCATGGGCGCGAGGCCCATCTTCGTGCCGTAGCCCACGATGAAGAAGACAAATGCGGCCTTGAGCCAGACTGGGTTGAGACTGGCCGCATTGCTGCGGAGTGAGTCCAGGCTCAGCCCCGCGTGTTCTCCGCCCGCCGCAGCGACGAAGAAATTCCCCAGCAGCGCCACGGCGATCCCGACGGAACAGAGAACGAGGTATTTCCAGGTCGCTTCAAGACTGGATGAATCTCGGCGATAGTGAATCAGGGGCGCGGTCGCCAGCGTCGTGCCCTCGACGGCGACCCATAAGAGCCCGAGATGACGGCTGAGCGCACAGAGGGTCATGGTCGCGAGGAAGAGGTTGAGGCATGCCGCGAGAGTGGCCGATGGCTCGGTGGCGAGGAACCAGTCGGAGGACCTAGTCTCTGAACCGGAAAGATAGTGGCAATCGGTTACAAGATGCAGGGTCGTGATGAGAAAGAGCACGCTCGAAATCGCGAGAAAGAAGTGTCCTGCCTTGTCGAGGGCGAGCCAGCCGTGCGACGCAAAGAGGTCGGGAAATCGGAAGGCGAGGGCGGTCAGCGCGGAATGGGAGACCGCCGCGAAGACCAGGAGCGCACGTCTCCAACTTCTCGGAATTCGAAGCAGGGAAATCGCGCCTGTCAAGAGAGGTATGCCCGGCAGAAGCCAGATCATGGGTTAATCCTTCAGGACCGACATACTGTCGGTGTCCAGGTGGTCGAATTCGCGGCCGATGTGATGGATCATGATGGTCATGATGAAGACGGCCAGGAGAACGTCGAGAAGCACGCCCATTTCGATGAGCGCGGGCTCGTGGACGGCGAAGACGGCCCCAAAGGCAAAGATGCCGTTCTCCATGACCAGGTAGCCCAGCGCCTGCATGGCCGCCGTCCGTCGCATAATGATCAGGTAGAACCCCGTCATGATCGTGAAGAGGGCCACCGGGAGAGCGAGGGTTCTGGCAGTGGCCTGGTCAGCCTGAAGGGGCTGCGCAATCAGGAAGCACAGTCCCAGCAGGACGACGCCGGCCAGGAGGCTGAACAGGAATCCGACCTCAGGCACGAGTTCCCGCCGGACTCCTGCTTTGAGAACCGCCCGCCAGAGGAGACGGGGCATCAGGATTCCTCGTACTATCAGGCCCAGGAGAACTACTGGGACGAGCCCAAGGGTGAAATCATGGGCGACCAGGACGGGCAGCAGGCAGAGAAGCATTCCCTGATGCGCCGCCGTCCGGACGCACGCTCCCAGGCGGCTCACGCCGAGCATCCGGAAATTCGCCAGCATCAGGAGAAGGCACAGGAGATCGATCCAGAGATTCGTCATGCGAAAGGCCTCAGAAGAAAGAGAAGAGATAGGAGCGAAAGGATGATCGAGCCGGTCAGCATCTGGGGGATTCGGGCGAGCCGCAGCCGTGCCATCGTGGATTCGACGATGCCGATCAATACGGCGGCCAGGCCTTGCGCGCCGAGGGCCAGAGCCAGATTTTCCCCGTAGGACGCAAAGGGAGCAGGCGCGAGAATGCCTGTGAATAGTGCGGCCATCACCCAGAGTTTCAGGGCCGCGCCGTACTGAATCAGCAGGAAATCGGGCCCGCTGCGATCCAGCACCATCACTTCGTGGATCATGGTGAGCTCGAGATGCGTCTCCGGATCGTCAAAAGGAATTCGCGAGTTCTCGATCAGCAGGATAACGAAAAAGGCCGCAGCGACAAGCATGAGGGGGGCCACCGTCGAAGTCGACCAGGACATTCGCTCGTAGATCAGGCCGAGGGAAATCGAGCGGGCGTGAAACGCCAGTGCTGCCAGTCCCAGGAAGAAAGCAGGTTCTGCGAGGGCCGAGAAGGTTGCCTCGCGGCTCGCGCCCATGCCTTCGAAGGCTGAGCCAGTGTCGAGCGCAGCGGCCATCGTAAAAAAACGTCCGAGGGCGAAGAGATAGATCAGAAGCAAGAAGTCGCCCGGGAACCCGGCTGGGGCGGTTTGCCCCGCGAACGGGAGGAGCAGCACCGTGAGAGCGGACGAAGCGAAAGCGATCACCGGCCCGGCGCGAAAAACCCAGGTGGTTGTCCGGCTGTAAACCGCGCTCTTCCGGGCCAGTTTGGCCAAGTCGTAATAGAGTTGGAACAATGGACGCCCGTGCCGTCCGCCGAACCAGGCCTTGGTCCGGTTGATGACTCCCGGGAGAAGCGGCGCCAGCGCCAAGGCGAGAAGAACGTGAAGGAAGGCAGGTAGGAGACGCATGGGTTTTACCGAAGTTTCCAGACAAGCAGGATCAGAAGTACGGCCGCGAGATAGAGCACATAGATCTGAATCCGGCCGTGTTGCAGAGGTCGCAGGCGCTGCGCCGCTTCTTGAACCAACTGGAACAGCGGCCGGAATATGAGGGAACGGCAGAGATCGCCCGTGTGCGTGTGCAGACTGGCCTGGCGCGGGAACAGCCCCTTGGGAGGCTGCGCCTGGGTACGCGTGCCCAAGACGGGCCGGAATAGTTCTACCAGCGGGGCGGCGAACGAGGATGACGTGTACTGCATCCGCGTCGATGGCGCCACGTAACCGCAGTCCCAGGTGCCCACCCGTCCGCGCGGTTTCCCGGCTTGCAGGATTTTCCGGACAGCCACCGCCGCCGCGACGATCAGAAGGAGAGCGCCGCCGCCCAGGCTCACCCATCGCAACGGAATCGCAGCGCTGTCGAAGACAGACCGAGTCAGGCTTCCAGTGAAGGGAAAGGCTCCGAGAACATTCCACCCGATCCGAAGAGCAACTGGCCCGCTGAGCCCGACGGCTACGCAGAGCAGGCTCAGTACGCCCATGAGGAACAGCATCGAGAACCCGGCCTCTCGGGCCGTTCTGGCCCGAGAGCTGCGCGGCTCCCCAAGAAAAACGGTTCCGGCCGCTTTCACGAAACACGCCCCTGCCAAGCCGCCGATCATCGCCAACGACGTCAGGGCCAGGATGCACGCCAGACGAAGCGACATCGGTGCCGTCTCGCTTGCTACTTCCCGGAAAGATCCGAGATAGATCAGGAACTCGCTGACGAACCCGTTCAGCGGAGGGAGGCCGCAGATAGCCGCCGCGCCAACCACGAAGAACGCCCCCGTGTAGGGCATGCGCCGCATGAGGCCCCCGAGATGGTCCATGTCGGCGGTGTGGGTCGAGTGCAGAACGGACCCCGCGGACAGGAAGAGTAGCCCCTTGAAAACCGCGTGGTTGAAGACGTGCAGGAAACCGCCCGCAAATCCCAACGCGGCCAGCCCGAGGTGGTGCGTGCTCCATCCGATCACCCCGAGTCCGAGGCCGAGCAGGATGATCCCGATGTTCTCGACGCTGTGATAGGCCAGCAGCCGCTTGAGGTTGTGCTGCGCCAGCGCGTACAGAACGCCCAGAATGCCCGAGACGGCGCCGATTCCGAGCAGCGTCCACCCCCACCATGCGGGCGGCGTTCCAAGCATGAGAATGGTGCGCACAATCCCGTAGATTCCCATCTTGATCATAGCGCCGCTCATGAGGGCGGAGACATGGGATGGCGCGGCGGGGTGCGCCTCGGGCAGCCAAACGTGCATGGGCACGAAGCCCGCCTTTGAGCCGAATCCGAGGATGGCCAGAATGAAAACTGTTCCGGCCGCAGCGGGTCCGATGTCTTTTCCTATGAGGGCGAAATCGAAGGAGTCCGAGCCGCGTCCCAGAAGAAGGAACATCACTATCAGACAGGCTGCTCCGAGATGCGTGGCAGCCAGGTAGACCCATCCCGCCTCGAGCGCCTCGCGGCGCCCTCGTTCGAAGATCACCAGGAGGAAAGACGCGACCGACATAATCTCCCACGCGACGAGGAACAGAACCCCGTCTCTCGCCATCACGACCAGAAGCATGGCTCCGACGAGGAAGTGATACTCAGCCCAGCCGAAACCCAGCGCGCGCCGGCCCTTGTGAGCGGCCCAATAGCCCATGCCATATATCGAGCCCAGAAACCCGAGTAAGGCGACGACGAGGGCGAAGAACCCGGAGAGGGGATCCAGGCCCACATGAATCGCGCCGAGCGCCATTCCCGGCCAAGACAACGTTGCGTCAAAGGATTGATTCGCAAGAAGAGCCCACGCTCCCGCCGCACCAGAGATCGCGCATCCCGCCGCGCCGATGAGGCCTCCGAGACGGTTTACTCCAGCGCGTCGCCCGGCCGCCACGCAGAGAACTCCTCCGGCGAAAAGCACAAACACTCCCCCCGCGAAAACGGACAGTGTCGGAGATGGTGGCATGCGGGGGTCCGTGGGCTTTCTGATCAGGCAGGTTGGGCAGAAATAAGAATCTGACTCTCGAGCGCGCGCACGCTCTCGAGGATCTGCTCACGCGAAGCGGTCCGGGCAATCAGTTCCGCGAACTGCGGCGTGCGGAGGCCGTACATCAGCCGCGACAGAAAAATCACTATGTTTGCAGCAGAAAGGGGGCATTCACAGCATCTACGTCACCCCCAAAGGGTGGACGGTCGGGGTGGACGCAAGAGCTC
>JABMPG010000456.1 GCA_013203855.1 bacterium | reverse complement strand
GGATATCCGCAACCGCAACGTATTCCTTTCGCTCGATAGTCTGGTTCGTCGTGCGCCCTAATTGGCAATAGATGCAATCGTAGGTGCAGGTCTTGAGAGGAACCAGATCGATGCCGAGGGACCGGCGTAACCGGCGCGACGGCACCGGGCCATAGAGGTGTTGAAATGAAGTGGACTGCATTATCGTCCTCGGTCGATCAAACCGGCTCGAGTGCTCCGGGAGTCAGGATTTTCTCCAGCAGGTCCCGAAAGACCCCGCGATATTCCGGCAGACTCTCCACAATCAGTTCTCCTCGGGAACACACTTCGGCGATCCGACGGTCTTCCGGAATCACAGCGAGAATCGGAATGCCCGATTCCGCGCAGAAGTCGAGGACCCGATCGTCTCCGATCCCCGCCCGGTTGATCACCACACCGAAGGGAATCCCGAGCGCCCGGACGGTTTCCACGGCCAAGGTGAGATCGTGCAGGCCAAAGGGAGTCGGCTCGGTCACGAGGATGGCGCGGTCGGCCCGGCGAAGCGTGGCGACCACGGGGCAGGAAGTGCCTGGCGGCGCGTCCAGAATGGTCAGCAAAGACCCATTCCGCTTGGACTGAACGGCCCGAATCAGAGGTGGCGCCATGGCGACCCCGACGTCGAGACAACCCTGAATCAGCGAAATATCACCGTCTTTCAGAGTCCTCACCACACCCACTCGCCGGTCCACCTCGCGGATGGCCCCATTCTGGCAGACCTTGGCGCACCCCCCGCATCCGTGGCACAACTCCGCGAAAACCAGGGGCGGCGTCCCGATCGCCGCGATGGCATGATACTGGCAGAAACGGCTGCACTCCCCGCATCCCCGGCACTTGGCCGGATCTATCTCAGGAACGGGTATGCCCACGGCCTCTTCGGGGCCGAAACCGCCCTTTAGAAACAGGTGGTCGTTCGGCTCTTCCACGTCGCAGTCCAGCAATTGAACGGGCGCGTCGTAAACCCGGGCCAGATTGAGGGCCACAGTCGTCTTACCCGTGCCGCCCTTGCCCGAGGCGATCGCGATCGAAAGATTTGCGCTGATATCCAACTCGTCCGCTCCTTCTAAGCCCAATGGCCTTCCACGTCGGCCGCGTTCGCCGACATCAAGCGGCCTGCCTGGAATTCTTCCAGAGCCGCCGCGATGGTCGCGACATCCGTATTGTAGATCTGAATTCCGCCGGCCATCAACGCTCGAAACGCTTTGGGGCCACAGTGACCGGTAATCAGAGCTCCGGCGCCAAGGCGCGAAACCGTCTCCGCCGCCTGGATGCCCGCGCCCTGCGCCGCGTTCAGATTCTGTTCGTTATCGACAATCTCATACTGCCCGGTCTCGGTGTCGTAGAGCAGAAACCCGCGCGCGCGGCCGAACCGCGGGTCCAGCGGGGCATCCAGGTTCTCTCCGGATGTAGTGAATACAATTTTCACAGGGGGCCTCCTCAAGATCATAAAGTTTGCAGTCCACGCTCCAGTGCGCCCGGGTGTCTTGAACCTGATGGCTGGCTGAAGCATGGGCTGTGCCCTCAGGCCGGTCGATCCTTACTCCGGCTTCGATTCGAGCTCATCCAGCCGCTGCCGGATCGCCTTCAGTTCCGACTCAAGAGCCTGAGCGTGCCCTCTGAGTTCTTCGTTTTCATCCGACGGAGCGTAGCCGGAACCAGCCCAAGCCCCTCCGCCGCCGGAACGCCTGCGTCCGGGCAGACCCGTGGCGTGGAACCAGTGTCTCCATCCCCGGCCCCCGCCGCCGAAGCCGAAACTCCGGCCGAAAAAGCCGCCCAATCGGTTGCCATAGCCCGGCGCGCCGTTTCCGGCACAGTATCCAGCTCCGCGTCCCGTCATCGAGCCCGCGCCCAAAGGTCCTGTTCTGTCTCCTCCTGGCATGATCATATCCTCCTTTCAAGTCTTTCAGCCCCGCGTCATCGCGCTGTCACATTTCGGACATTTCTTCTGGTGGCAGGGAGTGCCCAACTCGTGATCTTCCTGATGGCCGCACTTGGGACAAACACAAGCCCCGCCCGGCCCGGCGGCGAACGATCCGCCTCTGCGGCCCGCTCCCCCAGCTCCCGCTCGCTCTCCCAGTAGTCCGTCCCGTCGAACGGCAAGGGCACGTAGCGCACGCTGAGGAGCTTGCGCAGGTCCCCCGGCTCCTTGACCATGCGCTCGATCG
>JABMPG010000455.1 GCA_013203855.1 bacterium | reverse complement strand
GCTCAGCAACGCGAGGGGACGGCTTCCGGTGATCGTTACGCTGCCGCCCGTCAGACTGATGGAATCGAAGCAGAAGGCCGCCACGTCCGTCTGCCCGCTTTCCGAGACACCGAGGGACCCGGTCCCCGTCACGTCGGTGATGGTCAGAGCGTCGGTGTCGATGGTGACATCGCCCGAGGTGAGGTCCCAGTCTCCCAGGCTTGGGAAGTCGTCGGGACGGAAGACCGATCCGGACCTCGCCGGAGTCTGCGCCTGGGCAAGGGTGCTGCCTAGCAGGGCGAACAGCCCCCAAATCCATCGGACTTTCCTGGTGAACATCATTGCTATCTCTCTCTTGATTAAGGTGTAGTTGCCATCTCCTATTCTATAATAAGCAGGTCTTCGGTCGCGCCCCCGCTCTGGTCGTAGGTCTTGGCCGTACCGGGAATTTTCGGTTCCACTGTGTTGTTTCGCAGCAGTCCCCAGTTGACAGGGCGGCTGACGGTGATGCCCTGGTCCACTTGCAGGAACTTGTTGTTCTCATAGACACTGGACATGACTCCCGCGTCGGGATGATCCGGGACGTTCAGGTAGTTGATCGATCCGCCCCGCGCGTGGAGATAGCTCGCCACGTTTCCGTCGACGCCTATATTCGACCGGAAGATGTTGCCGATTTCGTACCAGCTCATTTCCTCCCCAGCGGGCAAGCCCGATCCCACACGGTAATGGTCGGTGAAGAAAGCCGGGGTCAGGCTGGTGTCGCCGCTGTAGCCGTAGGCGTGCTCGACATAGTTGTCCCGGACCAGGTTCCAGGCCGTGGGGATACGAAACGAGGAGTTGAGCCCCACGCCCAGACTCAGGTTACGGAACGTGTTCCCCGCGTAGATGTTGTCGTACGTGTTGAACCAGAATAGAATGCCGTGGTACTTGGACATCGTGTCCACGGCGCCCGAATCGACCGTATTGCCATAGAGGATGTTCTGGCGGAAGACCACCGTGAGAACCACGCGGCTGTCCGTGTCGGGAACGATGCGCCAGGGACGATCCACGGTCAGTTTCTTCAGGCCGCCCACGTCCTCCTGGACCGTGACCACCCGAAACTGTCCGACTCCCTTCCCCTTGGCGATGAACAGGACCCAGTTGTCGTTGTCGCCCACCTCGGGCAGCACCCGGCTGGCGGTACGGTCAGTCAGGCCGATCGTGTTGGTGATCGTGCCGTCGTTGCGCGGATCGTCGGGGTCCACAGTCACCGAGTTCGCCGTCGGATCCAAAACGTCGAAGTAGCCGCCGTAGGGATAGCGATAGTGGAAGAGGTACTGCTCGCCCTGGTTGTTCTTGCGCCCGCCCGCTTCGGGAGGCGAGGGCACTCCCATGTCGTGGCTGTTGTTGTGGGCCGCGTAGACGTTGCGAACGGAGGTGTTGTAGCAGAGCATCGTGCGGTTCTGCATCTCGGGATTAACCGAGTCGAACTTATCGGCACCGGCCATGTCGCAATTCTCCACGATCAGGTTCTGGGTAGAGTAGTTGACGATGGCGCTGCGCCTCGACCCGTTGTAAGCCCACTGATCGTCGTTGGGAGGCGGAGTCTTGTAGAAATGGGAGTAGTGTCCCCGGAAGGTGCAGTCGGCGATGCGGATATAGCGGGCGCGGGGGGGCGGAGGCAGAGAGCTGAGGTGATCCGGTACGTAGTCGGCCATCTGGAGGCAGGTGCCCGGGGAATGAAAGACCGTGTGAAGAATCTCGATGTTGGCGTCGCCCGGCGCGTCGATGAGAAAGCCACCGTAACGGAACTCAATGTCCTCGCGTTCGTCCTGCGGAATGTCCGGGCGCCGGTCCACCAGGACGATCCGGCAGTCCTCGACCCGAACGTCGTGAGCGTGAATCGCCATGACGATCTGGCCCATCGAGGTGTAGCCGAACAGCCCGTCCTGTCGATCCGCGCCATTGATCAGGGTCATGTTTCGCACGCGGCTGTAAGGGGCAAAAATGCGGAACAGGGCGTCGGGGAGGGGCTGTCCTTCGGTGAAGTGGACCGCCGTGTAGGTGCCGCTCATGGTGTCGGTGCCGTAGTTGTAAGCGCCTGAGCCCACGCCGACCAGTTCGATGCCGTTGGTGACGCCGGCGGGCAGGTCGATGTAGCTGCGGCCCGTGATATTGTACGTTCCCTGCGAGAAGCGCACGATGCCGCCTCCCGCATTGGCCACCGCCGTCACTGCGGACTGGATGGCGGCACGGTCGTCGATCCCGTCATCCGGCGTAGCGCCAAAGTCTTCGACGCGGAACTCCGTTGGGTTCTCTGGCCTCGGATCGGGAACCACGTCGAATTCCACCGGGTTGCTCCAACCCCACGGACCTCCCGAGCCGCTGTGAACCCAAGCCTGATAGGTCCCCTCGATCATCTTGCGCGGCAGACGGGCCTCGATGTGATAGGGTGTGGACGACTCAATCGTGAGCCATTGCCCGACGCCCGGACCCGAAAGCCAGACGCGCGGCTGAATGTGTCCTACACGCAGGTTCTTGCCCATGAAACGGATCGTGCGGACTGGCGCCTCGTCGCCCGCCGCGGCCGTCCGCATCTTGGGAACGCTCAACGCCGCGGACCAGATCGACCAGTTTGAGACGTCGGCCGGCCCAACCTGATACGGAAACAGACGGCAAGGCCACGACCACCAGACCGTGGGACCGTTGACTCGGATCGGAGACCCGGCCAGTCCATTCCAGTAGGGCCAGACCAGCATCGTGGACGTGGTCAGATCAGACGGAAGAATAGCCTGCAATCGGTTGGTGTCCGTGCGCAGAGGATACAAATCGCGGGTGCCATCTTCGGTCCAGATGCGCAGCCAGGCGCCGTCCAGATTGTCACCCGTGGCCACGATCGTCTCATCGGGATACGTGACCTCGCTGATCATCGAGATAGCCGGAGAGCCCATATCCGGCTGTCCGTCCATCTCCGGCACCGTCGCGCCACCGGGGGCGTCCACGCCAGCGGGCCCCGTCGGGATATCGATCGGCACGGGCAGGCGCAAGGGGATATCTCCCTGCAACGGGATGGCCACGAAGGAGCCATCGTGACCGGGGTCGCCAGACTGGGTTCCCGAGGGACCGCCAATGCCCCC
Organism: bacterium; assembly: GCA_013203855.1. Taxonomy (GTDB): domain Bacteria; phylum Sumerlaeota; class Sumerlaeia; order UBA8349; family UBA8349; genus JABMPG01. The sequence goes on along the minus strand of JABMPG010000455.1, from coordinate 354 downwards.
GCGTCCGCCACTGATGTCGTGAGACCCGGCGGACAGCACAGAGGTGTAATAAACGGCAATCCGGCCGCCACCGGCGCCGCCACCGGCCCGATCCGCGGCATGATCGCCGCAGTCGCCGCCGCGTCCACCCTTGGCTTCCAAAAATCCAAGATTCGTCACCGTGTCGCCCGCAAGGAGAATCGATCCGCCACTGCCACCGCCTCCTGAAGCGGTACTGAAGGAAACGTAGTCGCCCCCGTTACCGCCGTTCACCCGAATGCCCCCACTCGTGCCAATCGTGAGAGTTCCCGCAACCGACAGCTCAATCGCCCCGCCTCCCGCCCCACCATCGGTGCCGTAATTGAGGTCCTGACG
>JABMPG010000454.1 GCA_013203855.1 bacterium | reverse complement strand
CCTTTTCCGCCTCCCCGGCGCCGAAGCCCCCCAACGCCGCGACGCCCCTGAAGAAATCGCCAACGCCGCCCACCACGTCCTCACCCAGCACATCAGCATGCCCCAGGAAGACCTCATCCGAGAAACCGCGCGCCTCTTCGGCTATCAACGCACCGGCCAGCGGGTCGAGGAATGCCTTTGTCAAGGGATCTGGATTCTGACGAAAGGCGGGACAGCAAGAGAGGAAGACGGCCGTATCACCCAGATGGGATAGGGAGTCGCTGGGGTGCATCCCAGGTCTGCCTCGGGACGCTCGCCAACTTACGGACCTTGCGCACCTGCGCCATGGGCGTGGGCCTACAGAAGTCGACCGGGTCATCATCAAACGCATCCTGCACAAATACGGCTACCCGCCCGACAAGCAGGAGAAAGCCACCCAGACCGTCCTCGAACAAGCTGAGGTCCTCTCCGAGCATTGGGCGGTGTGAGCCGGTGCTCTCTCCTGCACTCCGAGCGGACTTCAGTCTCGCGGATGACAGGTCATCCCTTTAGTTCTTTTCGATAACCCAGGCTATTTTTTCCCAATCCATTCGAGGTCGTCCGAGCCTCGACAAGCCTGACGCGGTCGCGACCAAGAGTGTTGGTTATTGACAGGCGGCAGGGGAAGGCATAGAGTTTCGCCATGGTTCGAACAATGTGAGCGGCCGGCTGGCAGATGTGATCTGGCACGAGATCTGGCTCAGGAAGAGGGAGGCGTGAAGCAATATGGCAAACCGTGTTCTTCCTAAACGCCGCTGGAGACTCGGAGCAGTTCTTCCGGCTATCGTGTTTGCGGTCATCACGTTGGTATCTGCGTGGCCCGGCATTTCCTGGTGCCGGGACGGCTTTGCCCCGGGCGAGGTCGTGGTCAGATACAAGCGCCCCGCAGCCGTTCTGTCCGCGGAGAGCGGACCCGCTGAGGACCGACCTCGGAATGTCGATTCTGATGTACGGTCGGGCATGGTCCCCGGGAAGGCTTCCGGAGCGCCTGTCGGGCATGTCTTGCCGTCGCTTGCGAAATTGGATCGGAAGTTCGGTCTTCAGAAGGCGGAACACCCACGTGACCGGGTGGATAGAAAGAAGGCGGAAAGGATCGGAAACAAAACGACGGCGGACATTTCCAACGGAGAGAAAGTTCGAACGGCGAATCGCTTTGACGGCCAGCCATCGTGGCGCGTTCTGTCCTTTCCTTCCGGAGCCGACGTCAAAGCCATTGCTGGTGCCTATGCCAAGGACCCGAACGTCGCTTTTGCGGAGCCCAACTATATTGGCTCGCTGGGCTATACGCCGGGCGATCCGGCCTATTCGGGGCGGCAGAGCGGCCTCTACGACGAACTGCACCTCGAAGAGGCGTGGGATATTCAGAAAGGCGATCCGTCGGTCATTGTCGCGGTGATCGACTCGGGGGTGGACGTGAACCATCCCGACCTGGCGGGGGTCATTGCGCCGGGGGGATGGGATTTCGCCGAAGGGGATGGCGACCTTGCCGACGACCTCGGCCATGGCACGCGGGTGGCGGGGATCATCGCTGCGGTCGAGAACGGGCAGGGGGGCGTGGGCGCGGCGTTTGGCTGCCGGATTCTGCCGTTCGACGTTTCCGATTCGCGGGGCCAGGTGCGGGTGACCGATGTGGTTGCCGCCATCGAGGAGGCCGTTTCCCAGGGCGCGCTGGTTATCAACCTGAGTCTTTCTTTCCGCTTCGATTCGGAACTCCTGCAAGAAGCCTGCGCGGTCGCTTCGGAATCGGCGGTGATCGTGGCGGCCGCCGGCAACGACGGGCAGGGCGATTCGCCACGCTATCCCGCCTCGTGCGATGGCATCCTTGGCGTTGGGGCCGTGGACCAGGACGGGGGCTGCGCGATTTTCTCCAACTTCAACGGGCGGTGTGATTCGCTCGTGGATCTCGTCGCGCCGGGCGTCGGCGTCTATGCCACGACACCGGGCGGGGGATGGAGCGGCGGGGCTGAAGCCAGCGGCACGAGTTTCGCCGCGCCTTTCGTAAGCGCGTCAGCGGCGCTTCTCCGCGCCCAACATCCCGAACAGTCTCCGGCAGCCATTGCGCGGCACTTGGAGAAGACGGCGGACAAGCAGTCCGCCTTCAAGGAATATGGTGCCTTTTGGCGATATTCTTTCAAGCGCGAGCACTGGGGCATGGGCGCGTACTTCGGCCACGATCATGAGCAGGGCTCGGGTCTGGTGAACCCCCAGACCGCGCTTGAAACGCCGATGATCCCGACGCTTTCGGTCCGCGCCGTCTCGGTGGTGGATGATCGGCTCTACTCGCCCATCAACGACGGGGACGGTGAGCTCGACCAGGGAGAGATCGTGCGACTCCGCGTCGAGATCGCCTGTTCGGACAACGACGCGCTCAACCTCGTAACGCGCCTGAAATGCGCTGACTCCCGGGTCGTCCTGATGGACGGTGGGACGACGGCGACAGAACTCAGCGTGTCGCTCAAGGCGCTACGTTGCGGGAGAGTCGCCACCCTCACCTTTTCGAACGTCCAGGCAGATGCCGCCGCCGGGCGCGGCGACCTGCCTTTCACTCTCGTCTGCCTGGCAGGGACGGACGTACTGCCCGACCTCGCCTTCTCCGTCCGAATAGAAAACAAGGTGGCGGTATCCGGCCCACAGCCGGACATTCACTTTACCAATGACAATGCCTATATCGTCACGGACGACCTGACCCTCTCCGGCATCTGTCTCATCGATCCCGACACGCCCTTCACGATCTATCCCGGCAAGAGGATCCGTCTCCTCTCCGGCGGCAACCTGACCGCAGTGGGAACCGAAGCGGCTCCCATTGCCTTCACCTCGCTTCACAAGATTCCCGACCTGTCTCTCGTGCCCCCTACACCGGAT
>JABMPG010000453.1 GCA_013203855.1 bacterium | reverse complement strand
CCTGCGAAGTGACAAATCGGGAGACGCCGCTGACTTCGAGATTCTCGATATCCAGTTCGATGGACCGTTTGCTGTCTTCTTTGATGATCCGGGGAGTCACCTCCAGCACGACGCCAACCTTTTTGAACGTGACCGCAAACTGAGGGTTGCCGCGATTGTCAAACTTGACATCCTGGAACGGGATCTCGCTGATGGTCTGGATTTTGACTTTGGTGTTGTTGAGAGCCACCGCGACGGGGCGGGTCCGGATGTCGGCGCTCCCGGTGTCGGCCAGAGCCCGGACGTTGGCCGTGACGTCCACATAGTCCCCGATGCCAATATCCGAAAAGGTGGCGCCAATGCCCGCTTCCGTGGCCGTGTCGAGGATAAGAGAGCCGAGATCGCCGACCGAATAATCGATTCCCAGGCTGCGGGAGTAGTCGTTGTTGACCTCGACCACGATCCCCTCGATGGCAATCTGAAGCATGTCCACGTCCCAATCGGCCAGAGGGTCCCGTCCCACATCCATGCCGCTTTCGAAAGAGGGAGGAGAAGACGGTTCCACGGGCGGCGCGGACTGCTCAGCGGCCGGGGGCTGGGAAGAAGGCGGAGCGGGATCTTGCGCCCGGGTGACACCGGTCAGGATTGAGCCTGTCAGGAGCGCCAGCAGCAGGGGGAACCATTGTGTCACAGAAAGTCGCATCATCGGTCTCCGAGGGTCAGGCAGTGGTCAGTCCAGCAAAATCTCTGGTCTAATCAGGAAAAGCAGCTCCTGATCGCTGTCTTTGCGTTGGAAGTTTTTGAAAAGGTAGCCCAGGATGGGAATCCGGTGCAGCCAGGGAACCCCTTGCTCACGCCTGAAGGCGGAGGTGGTTTTCAAGAAACCGGCCAGGAACAGGGTCTTGTCGCGTACGAGGACCTCGTTGTCAATCATCCGCTGATCCATTTGCGGAACGGGCAGCGGATCGCCCTGCTCATTGACAGCCACCGACACCATGCCCGTCAGTTCCGTAACTTCCGTCATCAGGTCCATGTGGACGAACACGTCCTGAAGAATATTCTTCACGGCCACCTTTAGAACCAGGGCCGTATCCTTGAATTCCGTCACCTCGACTAGAACGTTTCCCACTGGTTTCACTGTTGCATAGGGCACTTCCGATTTGGTCGAAACCGTGGATTCCTTCGGCGGGGGGGCCTCGGGAAAGCGGGCCTTGTAGTCGGCCTGACAGACGGCGACGATGCTGGGCTGGCTGAGAATGTGGACCTTGCCGAGTTGCTCCAGAGCCTCGATGACACCCCTGAAGTCGCCTACGTCATCGAAGAGTTCCTCGATAAACAGTGTGAGGCCCCGGTCCACGCGGGTCTGTTTGGGGAAGATGGCAAACGCATCGCTCAAATATGCGTTTCCCTCGTTAGCGTCTGGGTTCTCATAGAACGCAGTGAAACCCCAGTCCAAGGTGTTGTCGTGGGTCCATTCGAGGATGCGGGCGGTGACCCGCACCTGCCTGGGCGGCTTTTGCTGTTCCTCTTGGCCGAAGCTCAGAACCGGCCAGAGCAGGAGCCCGACCAGAAGCATCGCTCCGACCCGAACGCAGAAAGCCTTTCGCTCTGTACCGCGTCTTGTCGCTGTCGCCATCGCTCTCCGTCCTCGTGGGAAGAAATATCTGCTGTCGCTGGAGAATTCGTGCGGGAACTCATCACTCCCAGTGGGGGATCGCCTCGTAGCTGGTGATATTGTAGATATTGTCGTAGTTGGTGGCGCGCAAGCTAAAGCCTCGGATGGCGCCGGGGGGCATATTGCCGACCTGGGCGACCTTCACGTCGAGAATCTCCCGGGCGGCGTTGTAGAAACGCACTTCAACTTCGGCCCGGCGCAGGAACTGCGAGCCGCGGTTGTGGACGATGCCGGTCACGTTATAGAAGACTTCGCCCGCCTGGCCGTCTCGGGTTGCTTTCAGTCGGGAGTGGTATTCGTTCAGATTCGAGACGATCAAGGGATTGCTCTCGCGCTCGAGTTCCCGTTCCTTCTCGGGGGTGACGGGAATGACATCGCCATCCTCGTTGACCATCAGCCGCTTTCGGATCAGGTCGTGTTCCTGGAGCCAGGCGTTGATTTCGGTGCTCTTGAGGTAGGCCTTCACGGCCTCGTCGTAGCGTTCGAGTTCCCAGAGGGCGTTTCCCAGTCTCAGGGACAGGTCGGCGTCGTAGGGGTTCTGCTCGATCAGTTTGGTCAGTTCTTCGACGGTCTTGGCGGCGACTTCTTTCTGAGCCCGGTCGACTTCGTCGCGGTTGGCAAGGATCGCCCGGATGCGGTCCAGGCTGCGCTGGGCTTCGTCGATATAGAATCCCTGAGGGTACTCGATCGTGTATCGCAGGTAGGCCTCGTGGGCGTCGTGGAGGGATCTGAATTGTTCGTTGAAGAAGCAGTTGCCTAGCTGCAGGAGAATTCGTTCGCGCTGTTCGCTGTCCGGCGCCTCCTGGAGAACCTGGCGGTACTTAATAACGGCCAAAATGTAACGGTTACGCTGAAATTCCTAGTCGGCTTGCTCAATCTTTTTGTTGACGGAATAGTTGGACGTCCAACTGCAACCCGCAGCCAGAAGCAACAGAGCCAATGGAATGATCGAGCGGACAAGGTTCGGAAACAGTCGCATGGGAGTCGCCTTCGCAGATTCGCATGGGGTTGCGGGAGGAACAGCAGAGCGGGAAAAGCCTCGGAGAACCATCGTGATCCTTCGGTTGTGCTTCCTGACGAAACGGGTAACACTGCCGCCACCTTGAGGCGTAGTATTACCCCTTTTTCAATGGTAGGGAGCCGGGAGGACTATTTCAAGCTTAAACCGCACGGGGAAGCCTTTTCGAGTTCTTTATTGTGGGGGCGCCAAAGTGTTCCATATGGGGCGTTTCTCCGGTTGTCCAATTATTATTGTCGATGGAACCCGGTTCTTTTTCGAGGGAATGGTTTTTCTTTGATCTTTACCCATTTCCGCCGCTGTGCTAAAGCAATCTGTTGGGGCGATCCCGAGTGGAGGTGGAGACTATCCATGACAACGGACAAAATGAATCAGGGCGAGAT
>JABMPG010000452.1 GCA_013203855.1 bacterium | reverse complement strand
GGATGTGCCGGTTCAGCGCGTCCATGATCACGTCCACCGGCGTGGCAGGATCGTCCCGGTGCAGCCAGTAGAGGTCTATTCGATCCGTCCGAAGACGTTCGAGACTCTCGAAAAGATCCCGCTCGATCTCGGGCGGCGAAAGCCGGGGCACACGCATCTTATCCAGTTCGGGATGGCCGCCCTTCGTGCCGATGATGATGCGGTCCCGCACGCCCCGATCTTCCTGCCATTCGCCGATGGTCCGCTCGCTGGCGCCCGCTCCGTTGGGAATCCAGGCAGCGTAGACGTGGGCCGAGTCGAGAAAACTGCCTCCCCGTTCGAAGAAGCCGTCAAGGAGTTGGAAAGACTGGTCGCGGGGGATGCTGGAGCCATAGCCCCCCGTGCCCAGGCAGATAACGGACGGATCCAGATCGGTTCCGGGAAAATGTACACTGCGCATGGGTCAAAATTCCTTTCGGGGTGGCCGCCACTCTTCAGCCCCCCACAAGTAAACCAAACCCCGCCCATTCGCAAGTCTTCGCGGATGGAAAACGCGCGGGGGACCTCACAATCGGGATGAAGAATTGCTTCCTTCCTGATATTCTGTCCATAGGAATGACGGGCTGAGATTTCGCGGAGGAGGCGCACCATGTCCGAATACGAAACGATCGCCACGCTGGAGAATGAGGTCGAGGCGCGGTTGCTGAGCGACATCCTGACCGAGCGGGAGATCCCCCACGCCCTGATCTCCTATCACGACTTCGCCTACAATGGTCTTTTTCAGATGCAGAAGGGCTGGGGCCGGATCGAAGGCCCAAAAACTCGGCGGGAGGAAATCGTCGAAATCCTGCGGAGTCTGCGAGAAGAAAATGCGGACAAATCCGGCGATTCCTAGTATTTTGGAGGATTGAAACGACACGTCCCCTCCTCCGGGCCGGGACCGCGAAAGGACTTTTCCGATGGTCAACAAAGAGATCCCGCCTGCGGTTGCCGCAGCCGAGCCGGTCGCGCCGCCGCCACACCCCGAAGAACGACCCTGTCCCGAGGTCGACTACTTCCAGCGGCAGATGAACGGTCTCCTCGAGATCAGCGACCTCGTCGGCTCCGTGATGGAACTCGACGATATCCTCGAGCAGATCGTCGACCTGACCGCGCGGCTGTTCGATACCAGCGCTTGTTCGATCTACATGCTCGGACCCAAGCGGGAGAACCTCACCCTTCGAGCCGCCGCCGGGGTCAGCCCCCATCTCATCGGGGCGAAAAAGTTGCCGCTCGGCCGCGGCCTGCCCGGCATCGCCGCGGCGGAGAACCGCCTGGTCGCCGTCGAGGACGCATCGAAAGACAAACGCCACACCGCAGTCTTCGGAAGTGGAGACGAACAGAAGCATGCCTACATTTGCGCTCCCCTTCGCATCCAGGAGCAAGTCGTCGGCGTCATGACCGCCCGCCGCTATGGAGGCCGGACCTTCTCCGAGGACGACTGCACGCTCTTCGAAACCATCTGCAAACAGGTGGCCATCGTCATCGAGAAATCCCAACTCTACTACGAGAAACTCCAGGCCGAGCGGCTTGCCGCGATCAGCATCAGCCTCTCCGAGGTCGCGCACTACATCAAGAACCTCCTCCAAGGCATGAAGGGCGGCATGTACTTCGTCGACCTTGGCCTCAAGAAAGGCGATCACGAGCACGCCCGCAAGGGCTGGGAGGTTCTCCAGCGCGGCAACAAGCGCATCGCCTCTCTCGTGGAGAACATGCTCAACTACTCACGGGAGATGAAACTCAATCTCCAGAAGCACAACGTCAACTCCGTCATCTACGAAATCCTCCATCAGATCGACGATTCGGCCGTCGAGCGCGGCGTTGCTCTGATCCCCGAGACCTATCGCGACCTCCCCGTGATCGAGTTCGACTACGATCGTGTCTACGACGCCCTGCTCAACCTGATATCGAACGCCATCGACGCCATCCCCCCGGAGCGCGGCGACGGCGTTGTCCTCGTCACTTCGCGCGTGAGCGAGGACGGGAAGTACGTCGAGGTGGAAGTCAAGGACAACGGGATCGGCATGTCAGAAGAGGTCCAGGCCAAACTCTTCAACCTCTTCTTCTCGACCAAGGGCGTGCGCGGCTCCGGCATTGGCCTCTCCGTCACCCGCAAAGTGATGGAACAGCACAAAGGCAAAATCTCCTTCGAAACACGGGAAGGGAAAGGCACCACCTTCCGCATCCACCTCCCCGTGAGCCGGGAAAAACTCGCGTTCGACCCGGGGAAAAAAGAATGAGAGGGGTTGCCCCTTGACCCTCTTCCCACCCCGATCTAATATTGTCCCACGCTGAAAACGGGCGTGCCAGGCGGGATCCCGGAACGGAGCTTTTCGTGGCGCATCTTCTTTTCACTGGCTTCAAGGCGTGCGGGAAAACCACAATCGGCCGACTGGTAGCCGCCCGTCTCGGCCGGCGATTTGTCGATTTGGACGAGGTGATCGAGGAGATCCATGCCGGCGAGGGCGAACGGCTGCCCTTTCGCGGCATCTATGAATCGGTCGGGCCCGAGGCCTTTCGCGAACTCGAATACGAGGCCGCTTGTCTCACGGCCGAGAGGGCCGCCGAGGCGGAACGGCACGACCGGGCCCTGGTCGTGGCCCTGGGCGGCGGATCGCTGACCCAGCCCCGTACCCGGGACCTTCTCACCACGGTCGGACTTCTTGTTTATATCCGCGTGCCCCTCGAGGAAATGCTCCGGCGGGTGCGCGAGAACGGCTATCCCGCATTTTTGAAATCGTCCGACCCCGAAAACGAGTTCGCCGGGGTTTTTCGGGAGCGGGAACCTCTCTATCTCGAACACGCCGAACTTGTCGTGGACGTCGCCGATCGCCTCCCCGAGGAAGCGACGGCTTTTGTGCTGGCACAACTCAAAGATCTGCGGGGAATCGAACCATGAGCGGCAGCGTTTTCGGCCAGGAGTTCAGGATCAGCACTTTTGGGGAATCGCACGGCAAGGGGGTCGGGGTCATTGTCGAGGGCGTCCGTCCCGGCCTCGAACTGAGCGAAGAGGACATCCAGAAGGAACTGGACCGGCGCAAACCCGGCCAGAGCGACATGACCACGCCGCGCAAGGAATCGGACATCGCCCATATCCTGTCGGGCGTCTTCGAAGGGAAGGCCACCGGGACGCCCATCGCCGTCGTCATCTGGAACGCCGACCAGCGCCCTTCGGCCTATGACGACATCCGCGACCTGTTCCGGCCGGGACACGCCGATTTTACCTATCTCAAGAAATACGGCCTCCGGGATCACCGGGGCTCGGGCCGCGCCTCGGGCCGCGAAACGGCTGGCCGCGTGGCCGCCGGGGCGATCGCGAAGAAAATGCTGGCCGAGCACGGGATTTCCATCCGTGCCTACACGCTTCAGGTCGGCCCCATCCGCGCGAAAACCATCGACTATGGCGCCATCGAAAAGAACCCCGTCCGCTGTCCCGATCCGGCCGTTGCCGGAGAGATGGCTGATCTCATCCGCCAACTCAACGCCGAAAAGGACTCCATCGGTGGAATCGTCGAGTGTTGCGCGAAAGGCGTTCCGGTCGGACTTGGCGAGCCGGTCTTCGACAAGCTCGACGCCGATCTGGCCAAGGCAGTCCTGTCCCTGGGCGCGGTGAAAGGCGTCGAATTCGGCGCGGGGTTCGCCTCGGTCGAGATGCGCGGCTCCGAGCACAATGACGAAATGAACGCGGCTGGTTTCCTCTCCAACAACGCCGGGGGAATTCTCGGCGGGATTTCCTCAGGCGCGGATATCGTGTTCCGCGCGGCGATCAAGCCGACATCTTCCATCACGCGGGAACAGCGGACCATCGACACGTCGGGCCAAGAGCGCAGCATCGTCACCGAAGGCCGCCACGATCCCTGCATCTGCCCTCGCATCGTGCCCGTGGTCGAGGCGATGACCGCGCTGGTGCTGGTGGACCACTTGAAACGGCACACGACGCTCTTCACGTAATCTTGTCTCCAGCAGAATCCGGCGTCTCAGAAAATCCGCCAGGTTTCCTCAAGACAACGGGCTTTTAGCTCGGCATCCCCCGCCCCGGCCAGAAGCCCGTAAAACCCGTAGGGATATTTGAAAAGGTGCCCGATCTCGATCGAGCGGTTTCGCCGGTTTTCCCAGTATGTCTTTCCCAAGGGCCGCTGAGGTTTCTGCTCGTGTTCAGGTCGCGCTTTGTCCGTCTCCAGAGGGCCTATTCGCCCGCGCTTCAGATAGAGGCTGAAGCCTTTCTCGGCCTGCCGTGCCGTGTGCGCATAGCCCATTTCCTTCAGATCCATCAGGGCCCGTGCATAGGTCAGAAGATGCCCGGACCAGCCCTGCCCGCGCCCCTCGAAAACCCGCATGGTCCTCCTCAGTTCAGACAGAGCAAACTCGGCATGCGACTGCGCGTCATCGAGATGATACGCCTCATCGCCCGGGCCGAGTTCCAAGTCGGGGGTCGGCTTGAACTGTTTGATCATCCGGCAGATTCCGGCGACGCGGCCAGGGGTGATCGCCTCCGGAAGGGCCTGAAAGGCCCTCAAGCCCATGGTCGGGAGAATGACGTTATGCCCGGCCTCGCGCAGACAATCCATCGTCTTTTCCATCGTGGATAGAATTCGTTCAAGGCCCTCAGGATCGGGTTCCTCATGGGAAAGCGGGGCGAACAGGTCGGTGTTCGTCCAGTGCTCGTCCATGATGGCCCGAATGACGGCATCCGTCCCCGCGTCCATGGCGTTCTCACGGCACAGAAACACCGCCGCAATCATCGCCGCTCCCCGGTGGCCGTCCGCGAAGTAATCGTGTTCACCCGCCCTGGACAGGGCATTAAGACCCCGAAGCAAGTACTGTTTGTCCATTTCAGAGAGAATCATAGTCATACCTTGCCCGACTCTGATGAGCGATCAGGTGTTCATGATAGCACCCGCGATCCCGCACGGCTGACAATAATGCGCCTCGGCGTCCCAAATTCTATTGTTCAACTCTAGTCTTGAGACCGGGCGGGGCTTGGCCTACGATAGGCTTGGCCCTCGGATTGGGCGCCGATGCACTTTCACGGACAAAGGGAGCTGGGCGATGTTCGACATGAAGAAAATGCAGCAGATGCAGCAGCAGAT
>JABMPG010000451.1 GCA_013203855.1 bacterium | reverse complement strand
CTTCTCCCCGCCCCTTCCACGAGAGCCCCAAAGCCCCAAGCCCCTCTTGACCCCGGCGTGAGACTGTGTCAAGAAATGTGCCGAACAGTATTGATGGTGTCCACTCAATCCGGATCGGCAGTTCCCATACAGAATCCTGTCAATCCGTACCCGAAACCGCGTTGAGGCCGTAGGCAAGTAAGATGGAAGCGGCATTCTGCAATGCCGCTTCCGAAGGGGAGGCTACGGTTGGCAAGGTGTCTTCCATTGACAAAGCGGTGTACTTTGATCGTGCCAGGTCATGATAGGGCAATACCTTGACGCGGTCGATTTTCAGTGTGCTCAGAATCTCGCCGGTTCGCTGAAGGTTCTCCAGCGAATCATTGCTTTTGGGAATCAAGGGTATCCGTATTTCGATGGTGGCCCCACAATCCGACAGCCGCCTCAGATTATCCAGAATGACCGTATTGTCCTGCCCGGTCAGCGCCTGATGACGCAGGGGATCGCTGTGCTTGAAATCAACCAGGAACAGGTCCGTGAACGGCAGAACCGCCTCAAAGGCCGCCCAATTTACAAAACCGCACGTATCGATGGCCGTATGGATACCGCTCTGTTTCAGCCGTCTGAGTAGCGCGGCGCAGAAGGTCGTTTGAAGGAGCGGTTCACCGCCGGAAAGGGTGCACCCGCCCCCGGAGACCCGATAGAACTCGCGGTCTGTCAGTATCTGTTCGAGAGCCGCGTCCGGCGTAAGGGGGCTGCCGTAGATCTTCAGCGCCTCGCCAAGACAGACCACCTCACATCGGCCGCACGCGAGGCAGCGTGCCCTTCGAAAGCGATGCCTCCCGTCTGAGATCTCGTGAGCCCCTTCCGGACAGGCAGTAACGCACTCTCCACAGTCCATGCACTTGTGGGCGAAATAGGCCAGCTGCGGTTCTCGGGAGATGCTCTCGGGATTGTGGCAATGCAGGCACCTCAGCGGACATCCCTTCAGAAAGAGCGTCGTCCGGATCCCCGGGCCATCGTGAACGGCGAACCGTTTCACGTCCAGCACGAAGCCGATTTCATCCATCATCTATCCTCTATCTCGTGATGTGACGTGCCCGGTCAATGAACGCGTTCTGCTCCTGTCGGGTGAGATCCACGAACCGTGCATTCCAACCGCACACGCGGACCTGAAGCCCTTCGTGGCGCTCAGGATGATTCTGGGCATCGAGCAGGATCTCTTCATTAAAGACATTGAAGTTCACGGAACCGCCAGTCCGCTGCATGTAGACCTGGAGCAGACTCCGCATGGCCTGAAGCCCCGCTTCACCCGAAACGGTTATTGGATGCAGCATGATGTCCACGCAGTAATCGGCGGGAAAGAGAGCGCAGTCAATGTTGGCCGCGGACTGTATCAACGCCGTGACACCTGAACGGTCCATGCCCATGGTCGGCGAGGCGTTTTTCGACATTTCATCGCCGCTCTTCCTACCATCGGGCGTGGCTCCGGTCCCCTGGCCAAGTTTGACATAGTGCAGCGCGGAGTGCATGCCTGCCTTGTAGAACCCGCCGCGGGTATTCGGCCTCAGATTGATCTTCTGCGAGCAGAATCTGGCGATAGCCTCGGCCAAGGCATCGACGGAGGCCACGCCGTTGCCGTATCGGGGTGCGTTGTGAAGAATGTGGAGCCGGAGTTTCTCGTGCTCTTCCCAGTTGCCTGCGAGAATGGCTTTCAATTCCGGCAACGTGACCTCCCGCTCTTCATAGACGAACTGGCGGATGGCCGCAAGAGCATCGGCGGCGGTCGCCAAGCCTACATGAAGAACGACAGTGTTGTTGTAAACCGAGCCGTTCGAGAACGCGTCCCGGGCCACCTTGAGGCTGTTCTCAATCGTAGCGGAAAAAACGGGTCCTGGGTTGATCTCATGTAAGAACGGTTCAAAATCATCAGCACAGTGGATAGACTGCTCAAGAATTGCATCCAGTTGGCGAATGTAGGCCTTGTAGAAATCTTCGAAGGTCCGGAGGTCGTCGATCTCCCCGGTCCGGAGACCGCAGTGGAGTCCCGACACCGGATCCATCCCATTGTTGAGGACGAGTTCCACCGGCTTGAGCAGGTTCAGATAGATCGGTGCGGTCTTCACCTCCTTGGCTCGGACGTCATACTCGTAACACCCGCTGATATCACACGTCCTCGCTTCTTCTTCTGAGAAGCCCAGGCCCATCAGACTGCGTTTGATTCCCGTTTCACTGATAAACACAAGACTGCTGTTGTGTTTCCGCACCATGTCCAGTGCCTTGTCGAGGAAGGCCACTGGGGTATTGGGCGCGATTTTCAACTGAATCTTTGGCGAGGTGATGTCGAGTTTCTCAAACTCCTCGAGAATGAGATAGGACAACGTGTTGATCTCACTGCTGCCGTCGGCCTTTGTTCCGCCGAGATAGAAGGGATGCCCCCAGTAGTTCTTGATGGAGGCGAATTGCATAAGGAAATAGTCGATCCATTCGCGGATATGCTCTTCCGTGAAGGCCCCGGTTCCCAGATCCCTCTGAACATAAGGCAGCAGCGTCCGATCCAGGTTGCCCAGCGACCGGACCTGCATATGATCAACGTGTTCGCCTAGAATGAAATAGATGTATATCAGCTGAAGCGCTTCAAAGGTGGTATTCGGCTCGCCACAGATCAAGTTCTTCAGGCAGTCAGCAACTGCCAGAACGCGCGGATGACCCGCGGCGTGGTCCAACGCGTACTGACGAAACCGGACGAGAAGATCCTGAATGGCGCTGTACGTGATGTCTATGCTGTCATAGTAAGCCTGTTCGTCACGTGTCAGAGGGCCCTGTGCTTCGCGATCCTGTCGATATTGAGCCGCCCGTTTTCGCAATCCGGGGAACCCCAGGGCGAAAACCGCATCCCAATCTGGAACCGAATGGTCAAAATCGGGCCACATGTCGACGCATGCGCTCTTGATGAGGGTTTCCTGAAGCAACGGAGCGTCAAGCGTGTTTTCCTTCAGCTCTTTATGCCAGGCATCTATCATCACATTCAGCATGCGGTCATACCGGTCCCAACAGCCGAAGGCGACAAACCAGTCGTGCGGATTGACATCGATCCGGATGTCGCGCGTGACGCACGCAAAACCCTCTGCCTTGATCATGGCGTGGGGCGCGCCCTGCATCTCCGCCAGCAGCGTCGTGAGCATCTGCCTGATAGTTGCATTGTCCAACCCCGAAGTCTCGTCATAGACCGGATTCTGAAATTTCGTCAGTAGATAGGCTTGGTCCTGATCAAATGTGTTGAAAAGCATCTCTTCACCTCCTCTGCCTGAGCTACGGTGCTCGACGATCGAGGTATTATCAAGAGTTGTGTTTGACCTTTTTGGGAGCGCATCCTTCCCCTCGCCTTGGCGAGGTCGTGGTGTGGAACCCGAAGGATACGCTCCTTGATCATTCAGCCCAAACACAACTTTTGACTATATCTCGTTGGCAGCGACGGGACCTTTCGGTCTTCAACGTAATGGGTTGCACCCAAAACATTATTTCCGCAAGATCTGTTACGAGCCAAAACACCGGGACCTTCATGGTCGAAGTCAAATTAACCGGGTTTACCTTGACCTTCTCATGCCTGTGAGAGACAATCGCGCGGGTTGCAGCACAAGTAAGAGAGTCTGTCCAGGATTGAATTATAGTCAGTTACAGAAACCAGGAAGCAGCCGAGCGGGCGTCGGGACCTGAAGGTCCGGCAATATCGCGTTCATCAGGGGACCGATTCGTGACGACCGAGAAAATTCTGGTGGTGGACGATAGATCCGAGGTGCGAGATGTCCTTCAGGCGATGCTGGAGGAAGCGCGTTTCGGCGTGGAAATCGCAATTGACGGCGAGAATGGTCTGCGCCTAGCCGAAAACAGCGAATTCGCCGTCGCCATCGTCGACCAGAACATGCCCGGCATATCGGGCATCGAGATGGTGCGCCACCTCAAAGAACTCACCCCCGACATCGAGGTCATTGTCTATACCGGCTATGCCTCTCTCGAAACATCCATCGCCGCCCTCCAACAGCACGCCTTCGACTATATCCAGAAACCGGCCGAAATGCAGACCATCCTGAGATCGGTCCATCGCGCTGCCGAACACCGTCGACTGGTCCGCGAAAACCGCGCGCTCTTCGCCCGGCTCGAACACGAACGCGACACCCTTCGCAAAGAGGTCGCCGCCACGAAGCGCGTGATCGAAAGACGACTCGAGGCATCCGACGTCTTCATCGGATATAGTCCCGCCATCCGCCGCATCCGACGCTTCGTAGCCGATGTCGCCTCCAGCGATATCACCGTCCTCCTCCTCGGAGAAAGCGGCGTTGGAAAAGATGTCGTGGCCCGGCTCATCCACGAGTCTTCGGGCCGAGATCCCAATGCCTTCGTCAAAATCAACTGTCCCGCCATCCCCGAAACCCTTCTCGAATCGGAACTCTTCGGGCACGAGCCCGGAGCATTTACCGGCGCCGACCGCCGCAAGCCCGGACGATTCGAACTCGCTTCGGGCGGAACGGTGTTTCTCGATGAAATCGGGGATCTGCCCATGTCCCTCCAGGCCAAACTCCTCGAGTTCATCGAACAGCGCCAGTTCACCCGTCTCGGGGGAGGACGAGCCATTCATGTCGATGTCCGCATCGTCGCCGCGACAAACGTCCCTATCAGGGAACGGATCGACGGCGGCGCCTTCCGGGCCGACCTGTTCTACCGCCTCAACGAATACGCCATCCACCTGCCGACCCTGCGCGAGAGAAACGAAGACATCCCCCTGCTCGTAGACCATTTCCTCAATCAGTACGGAACCCGCTACGACAACCCGGGGTTGCGCATACCCCCCGAAACCATGGATATTCTGACCCGCTTCGAATGGCCCGGAAACGTCCGCGAACTCGAAGCGGCCATCCGACGCTTCGCGCTCGACGGAGACGAAGAGACCCTGATCCGCGCCGCCCAGAGCACCCAGCACGCGGCCTCCCTCCCCATTCCCAATGGTGAAGCCGGAAGACGTCTCCCCGCCCAGCCCTGCGATCCCGACCGCCCCAGAACCGTTAAGGACGCCGTCGAGGAGACCGAAGTCCAGGCCATGCTCTTGGCTCTCAGGGATTCTCGATGGAACCAGCGCAAAGCGGCTGGGAGAGTGGGCATGAGCTATAGTTCCTTTCGCCGACGCGTCGAAAAATACGGTCTCAAAGAGCGTCTCGACGCCTAGACTTCCCGACCCTTCTGGGGTCTTTCCCTCCCATCAACCCTTTACCACGACCGACAATCATTACTCACAATCGCCACATTGCCGCCATGGCCCCGCTTCAGCCAATCTGAGGCCGAGGCAATCCACTTCATTCGTAACGTCCGTTATATCAACACAGGACGCCCGTCCGCGCTGTTAATTTGCGAATTAGGGTGGAATGGCTTAAACCTTGCTCTAAGGACAGTGTGCTTTGAGAAGACGGGCCGCCCGAAACGGCCCATAATCGTGAAAAGCAACAGCAGGTCGCCCGCGCCGCGAAAAACTTGGCTCGGACCGGACGGCCTTTCTTATCCTTGGAAAAAGAGACTATGGCGCTGAACGCAACATTCCCCGAAATCTCCTCCGGTAGCCTCTCCCAGGGCCGGGTTGCCTCCACGAACACCACCCGGCGCAATATCCTCGGTGTGCACTGCGATTTCCTGGGCTACGAGGATGTTCTCGAAACCATCCAGTCTTGGCGCGAAAAGGGCGAACGACATTACATCACTGTTGTTAACCCCCACAGCGTGCTCTTGTGCCGGCGCGATTCCGGAATGCGCCAGGCCGTCGCCCGTGCCGCCCTCACCCTCCCCGATGGAATCGGCGTCGTCGTTGCGGCCCGAATCCTCGGACATCACCAGGCCGGGCGCGTCACCGGTCCCGCTCT
This sequence comes from bacterium, assembly GCA_013203855.1. Classification (GTDB taxonomy): domain Bacteria; phylum Sumerlaeota; class Sumerlaeia; order UBA8349; family UBA8349; genus JABMPG01. Next base: position 5,607 of record JABMPG010000451.1, on the reverse strand, counting down.
GATGCTCAACCTCTGCGACTGGGGACGACGCTACGGCTTTCGTCACTACTTCTACGGCGGAGCCAAAGGCGTGGCGGATGAACTCATTCAACGCCTGAGCAACCAGTTTCCCGGCATGGAAGTAGCCGGATCATACTGCCCCCCCTTCCGCGAACTCACCCCCGAAGAAGACCAGGGTGCGATTGAGCGCATCAACGCCGCCAAACCCGATATCGTTTGGATCGGACTCGGCGCTCCCAAGCAGGAAAAATGGATCGCCGACCACAGCGGACAAGTCGACGGAGCCGTGATGATCGGCGTCGGCGCGGCATTCGATTTCCACTCCGGACGAATCCAGTGGGCCCCCCAATGGGTGCGCCGGTGCGGCCTCGAGTGGGCTTGGCGCCTGGTGCGGGAACCCCGAAGGCTCTGGAAACGAAACCTGGACAGCCCGATCTTTCTCATGGGCGCTCTGTGGCAGAAAATCACGCGCTTCGGAACGCGCAAAGACGGAATGGAAACCGATACGTTGCATCCTCATCCGGTTGACAGGCATGGGGCGTTGAAAACCGCGTTCGCTGGAGACGGACGCAGAGGCCCTGAAGAAAGAGAGCAAATCGGATCATGACTCGTAGTATGCAAGACTTGGAGTGGCTGTTGGCCTATGAGCTGCGGCTCTCAGCGCGCCACCGCCGGTTCGTATCGCTGGTGATGCTTTCACCACAGAACGGACCCGGAGAGGTCGATCGTCTCCTGGATGGCGCCGTCCGCGACAGCGACGTGATGTTTGTCCTGAACGGAACCAAAGTGGTCCTCATGGGCGAAACCGATGAGATGGGCGCGCGGCGGGCAGTAGAACGCTACCAGCGCACTATCGACGGTAAGATGGATGTCCGATATGGCATCTCATCCTTCCCTTTAGACGGAAAAGCCCCGGAAGATCTGATTCGGACGGCTGACCGCCGCCTCCACAAGGCGCGGCAGATGCAAATCGGCTCGGTCGTGGTCGAGGGTTGATGCCCGGAAAGAGTAAATCGTGAGTCCCTATACCACCATCAGTTCCCTATGGCTGCCCTTGGCCGTGGCTGGCTTTGTCCTAACGGTTCTGGCCACACCGGCCATGATGAGCCTCGCTCGCCGTGTCGGCATCGTCGACCGCGGATGCCACCGCAGTATTCACTCCGGAGTCGTCCCCCTGCTCGGCGGCCTGGCCATCGCCCTCCCCTTCCTCGCCCTCGTTCTCCTCGTCTCTCTCTCCGGAATGCTCCCTATGGATGGCGCCTTCAACGCCGAATTCCTCCCCGTCTTTCTTATCGGCTGCGCGGCCGTTCTCGCTCTCGGAATCGTCGACGACTTCCGACCCCTCACCGCCCGGACTAAACTCCTTTTCCAGGTCCTGATCGCCATCTTCGTCTGTCTCTCCGGTCTTTCTCTGGACCGCATCTTCGTTCCTTTCTTCGGTATCGTGAACCTTCCCCCCACACTCGCCACCGCGCTCGCCGTCGCGTGGATCGTGGGGATCATCAACTCCGTCAACCTGATCGACGGAATGGACGGACTGGCGACCGGAGTCTGCCTCATCGCCTCCCTCGGCATCGCCGTTCTCGCCGCCCTCAGCGGAAATCTCGGAGTGGCCTGCCTTTGCCTCGCCCTCTCGGCCGGCCTGGGCGGATTCCTCCTCTTTAACTTTCACCCCGCACGCATTTTTCTCGGCGACACCGGAAGCATGTTTCTCGGATTCGTCATCGCCGTATTCGCCATTCTAGCCCCAACCGGAAGCAGCCAAAGCGCCTTCTGCGTCTCTGGTGTGGACTGATTGTCGGAGTGGCCATTTTTGAAACCCTTATCTCCATGGTCCGCCGAGCAGCAACCGGCCGATCCGTCTTCACCGCCGACGACCAGCACACCCACCACCGTCTCCTCCGCGCCGGATTCTCCCAACCCCAGGTCGCCCTCATCCTCTACGGCGTCGCCACCGCATTCACGGGAGCGGCAGTCACCATCCACATCTACCACGCCGACTCCGTGATTGGCATGGTCACACTCGTCCTCGCCCTCTCCGGAGGCACCTACGTTTTCTCCCTCGCTGGCTACGGAAAAGGAATCCAGGAAACGTTCAGCTTGTTCGGAAGGGCCCGAAAACTCGCCGGCTCAGTCCTCCACCTCCTCGGTAGCCTCATTCGCTGACCCGTTCGTAATTACAGCCGTGTTTCGAAAATGACTTTAGTCGCCATCGTTCGTGCCTCCACACATTTGCCTGCCTCGTTCCACTGGTCGTCCCGTCCAGTGGAACGTCGTGTATAATGGCGGCATTTCCGTCCAGAGAAGCATGCACATCCAGTTCAATCTCTCTCGAACCGATCCGCTCGGCGGGATCGAAGGCCGCACACGTATTCTCCGGCGCATAGGCAGATGCCCTGCGGAGACCATCTGCTTTGCAGCGCAAAGATCGCCGGGCAATCCAAGCACAGCCTCGCCGCTCCGTCACTCCGAAAAAAGACCGGAAGTGAGAGGTGGTATTCTATATTACCGTTACCGCGATATCGGCCTGGCGGGCGATTTCCAGCGCTTCTTGCTGGTCGAAGAATAGGGCTTGTTGGGACATGATGGCCAGGACGCCGCCGCCGGCTTTCTGGAGGCTGCGGATTGTGCCGGGGCCGACGACGGGGATGTCGAAGCGGGAGTCCTGGTGCGGTTTGCTGACCTTGATAACGACATTGCCGCCGCCAGTGATGCGCCCCGCCCGCTGGATAGTCTCGTCGGTGCCTTCAAGGCTTTCGACGGCTATGACGGCCAAGTCTTTGACGACGAGGGTCTGGCCGATGTCTATCCCGGCGACTTGGCGGGCGATGGGAAAACCGAACTCGATGTCGGCTTCTTCGCGCCGGGTGAGGGGCCGCCAAGGGGTCAGGAGGCCCTTTTCGGGCATACAGGAGCGGATGAAGAGGTTCTGGTCAAGGACCTGGATGTTCTCCAAGGCCAGTTCGTCCACAATGGCACGGAGGACGGTGTTGGCCTTGCGGTTGATGAGTCGTCCGAGAACCTTCAGCCCTCGTTTGTCGAAGCCGCGATATTTCCAGATTGAATTGTGCTGGACGCGTCCAGCCATGACGACGTGGCGGATGTTCTCTTCATGCATCTTTTCGATAAACTTGCTGATCTGGCCGAGCTTCATCCAGTGGAGGCGTTCGACCATTTGTTCGAGTTCGGGAGGAGTGATGCCCTCGACGCCAAAGGCAACGACAGGGATGTGGTGCACGGCGGCGGCCTCGGCGAGAAGCAGGGGGAACCGGCCCTCGAACGCGAGGAGGCCCAGGCGTTCGAGGTCGGGAGGGATCTGGGTAATGTCGGGCGATATCTGCGCACTCATGACGCGGGCAAAGTAGCAAAAGCAGGGGAAATGAGCAAGGGAAAGCGGATCGGGAATGGTTCCTCTCGGATCGCCCTGGATTCGCGTCCCTTGGCGTTCATTCGGGGTTCCAGAAGATCTGCTTTTCAGGGCACATGGTCTCTGGGGTGCAGCGACGGGGGCAATTATGAGTTGACATTTTGGGGCGGTTCTGCGGAAATGAGGCTTCCTTGACGACAGGCCCAACCCGAGGGGGCGGGGCCTTTCGGCTTTTCTCGAAACCCACTGCGCCAGTTTGACGCAAGCGTCCGGATCTACTGTGCCGGGCGGAAAGGATTGTCTCTGTGAGCCAAGCCATCAAGACCGCTATTCTAAGCGTTTCCGACAAATCCGGCCTCGCCGAACTCGCCCAGCATCTCAACCAGATGGGCGTGAAGATGTATTCGACAGGAGGAACCTACCGGGCCTTGCATGATGCGGGGGTGAAGGCCATTCCCATCGACGAACTGACCCAGTTTCCCGAGATCATGGACGGGCGGGTGAAAACTCTCCATCCCGCCGTGTTCGCCGGAGTTCTGGCCCGCCGCGACAACAAGAAGGACATGGAAACCCTGACAGCCCATCAGTTGACCCCGATCGATCTCGTGGTCGTGAATCTCTATCCTTTTCGCCAGGTTGTGGCCCGCGCCGACGCGCCCGAGCAGGAGATCATCGAGAATATCGACATCGGGGGACCGTCGATGCTTCGGGCCGCCGCGAAGAATTTCAAGGATGTGGCCACCGTGGTGGACCCGACGGATTACGCCGGGATCGTGGACGAAATGCTCGAGAACGCCGGCGTGCTCAGCGAGGAAACGCGTCGCCGCCTGGCCCGCAAGGTCTTCGCCCACACCCGCGATTACGATACCGCCATCCAGGACTATTTTCAGCGCACGAGCCAGGCCTGAGGGTCGCTCGGGAAGGACCCTTTCCCATGTCTCTGATATCCGGCGCCATCTCCGCCCGGGTTTACCGGGTCGAGGAACCGCCTGCGCGCGATGCGCTGCACGAACTCGGCAAAGATCTGAAACGCTACGCCTTCCAGCCCGTGCGGGTGGATCGCTCGCCCCGTTCCATGGGCTGGGTGAGCCCCCGAAACCTGCTCGACACCGATCTTGCGATCGAGAAGGTCCTCTTCGAGGACTTCGTGGTCCTGGGACTGCGCCTGGACAAGGTCACCGTGAACGCGAAGCTGCTCAAGGCCTACTATCAGCAGGCGGTTCAGAAGTTGCTGAAGGACCAGCAGCGCAAGCAACTTTCGCGGGACGAGCGGGCCGCCCTCATGGAGCGCACCAAGATCGATCTGATGGCCCAGCAGAGCCCAACCACGAGCCTCTACGAAATGGCGTGGAATCTGACGTCCCATCACGTCTACTTCTCCGCCACCAGCACGGCCCTGAACACGGAGTTTGCCGACCTCTTCCAGGAAACCTTTCACACGGGCCTGACGCCGCTTTTCCCCTATCTGCGGGCCGAGCCCAAAGCGCAGAAAGAGGGCCTGGCCGAGGCGCTGATGCAACTCGAACCCTCCATCCTCAGCCCCCTGGGCCGAGTAGATCGCGACTGAACTTCACTTTGACCGAAGGGATACCTGGATGGCCGTTCTTGAAATGATTCAACAGAAGGCGTTCCTGGGCACGGAATTCGTCACGTGGCTCTGGTACCGCAGCGAGCAGGAGGACAACACCCTGACCGTGAACGGCAGCCTGTGCGAAATGCACTTCGAAAAGGACCTCGTCCTCACCGGCGAAGCAGGCGAAGCCCTCGCCAGCACCTTCAAAGGCGACGCACCCTCCCTCGCGCCCGAAGCGGCCGCGGCCCTGCTAGCCGGGAAAAAGGTCCGGCGGGCCCGGGTCACCCTCGCTCAGGACAACGTCGCATGGGAACTGACCCTGAACGGTGAAACCTTCGACTGGGGCAGCCTCAAAATCGACACCCCCCCCAGCCTCCCCTTCGAAGAATCCGTCCCCATCCGCCTCAACGCCCTCCAGGACTTCCACAACCTCTTCGCCGCACTGTTCGAAATCTTCCTCGACCTCCGCCTCGATCCCACCAAGTGGAAACCGGAACTCAAAGCCATGCGGAAATGGGTCGGGAAAAAGGCACAGGGGGAGCGGGAGGAGTAGGGGCGGGAGGAACACCGGTTCGAAAGCGCCCCATCGCGCAATTGTTTTCGAGAAATGCTCTGGTACTGCGAATCCCTCGTTCCAGCCGGTGTAGTCCGTGTGGTGGCGTTCGAG
>JABMPG010000450.1 GCA_013203855.1 bacterium | reverse complement strand
CCGCATTATGGCACTAACCCTATGGTTTGTCTAGCGAAAAAACGCCCCATCGCGCAATTATTTTCGAGAAATGCTATAGAGAAGGCCGTTTGTGGACCCCGGGTCGGTTTTTTCGGATGCTGTTCGGGTCTGGCCCGTTGGCTTTCGATCGTCGAGGTAACACAGCACCTGCTGTTCGATCGTGTTGGCGTGGAGCCAGAGGTTCTTTCCGTCGCTCAGGTTTCTGAAATCGATGACGCGGATGGCACCAGCGAATTCTTGCGCTTCGGGCAGTAGTTCGAGAAGACGGTTGGGCGCTTCTTTCAGGAGGGTGTCGTTGATCTGGTTGCTCTCCTTCTTCGGGAAGAGGGCGAGGTAGAGGATTTCCATCTCGACTAGGTCGCTGAAGAAATGCGTCCCCAGCGACACGTCGGGGATGAGGTCGTCGCGCATGGCGACTATTTCGCAGATGGCCGACACGCGGCTGATTTCCGAGAAGGACACCGGGACGCCGAGAGAGGGGGTGGTGGTTCCCCATCGGCCGGGGCCGATCAGCATGACTGTCTCGGGTTTGTCCTCTTCCTCCAGGCGCATGATCTGGCCGATAAGGCGTGCCACGGAATAACGTTCGCTCAGGGGCAGGTGCCCGTAGACCGAGGGGGGGATATATATCACGCGGTCGACTATGTTGTAGCGACTTTGGCCGATGACGGCGCCGTGGGCTTCGAGAACGCGGTCTTCTGTGGCGATATCGGCCGGTGCGGGCGGGATGGTTCCTCCTCCGCGAATCTGGAGAGGCCTGCATTGGACGAGGTTGATGCGGTACACGCCGTCCTTGATGAAGTTGGCGGTGTATTCTATGTCTACCGGGTAGTCGTAGGCCTTCTGGATGCAGGCGAGCATCTCCTTCATGTTCGCGACGAAATCGGTTTCGGAGAAGAGTTTGTCGAACGTCAGAACCCATGGGAAAATGTCTCGCATGCCGGCTTCCCGTGCTCTTCGTTCGGCCCGGGTGTCTCTTGAGGCGAAGAGCGAGAGGGGGATCTTGGGGCTCTCCTTGGCCACTTCCTCAAAGTCCATGCCGAGAAGTTGGTTGGCGTCGAGGTCGAGAACGTCGACGCGGCGCTGGGCGAACTGTCGGGCTTCGTTGATGTTTGCCTCGGGGCGGGTGTGGGGATCGCTGAGGGAGACTAGGCGGGTGTAATCGTCGTCGGAGCGGTCTACGGCGCGGGTGCCGAGTCCGAAGACGAGGCGGAGCATGCCTGCCTCGGGATCGATGTTTTCGTTCCAGGCGTAGGGGTTGAATGAGAAGCCGACTCCGGCGATCTGGGGATAGAAGAGACCGTGGTGCAGGTCGCCTGAAACGCGCTGGACGAGAAGTGCCATTTGCTCATCCCGGTCGAGGATTCCGCGCTGAAGCCGGTAGGAGAGGGCCTTTTCGCTAAGGGTGCTGGCGTAGATGGTTCGGACGGCGGCGAGGAAGTCCTGGAGGCGCTGTTCGCGCGAGCCCTGGTTGGGGCAGAAGACGCTCTCGTATTTTCCGGCGAAGGCGTTTCCGAAGTTGTCTTCGAGAAGACTGCTGGATCGGACGATGATCGGGGACTGGCCGAAGTAGTCGAGCATGTCCTCGAACTGCCTGGTGATGTGGCTGGGGAAGTTTCCACGCAGGATACGCAAGCGGGCCTTTTCGGCGTCCACGAGAAACGACTCGGCCTTTCGCTGGCGCTGATGGACCCACCAGGAGTTGTTGCGGACGAGATAGGTGTAGAAGACATCGGAGCCGATGAAGAAGGAGTCGTGGGGCTCGAGAAGCCGCTCCCATTTCGGGTCTTGTTTTTTCAGGATGGCTCGGGCCAGGAGCATGCCGACGGACTTGCCGCCGATCAGGCCGGTGCCGATCATGCGGCTGTATATCTGAAGAAGGTCGCGCAGGACGAAATAGCGGCGGGCGAGATCGAGGACGCGGGGCTCGTGGGAGATGACCATGCGCACGATCCGCTCGAAGAGTTCCTGGGCGGTGTCGGGGTTTTGTTTGCCTTGCAGGATGTCCTGATGGGCCTGCTCGGCGGTCTGAAAGATTCTCTGCCAGACTCCCAGGCGGGCCTGCGAGGCCTCCAGGCCGGTCCAGGGCAGGTCGCTAATCAATTAGGCGATGGTATAGCTTTCGG